>CAYOZL010000045.1:18168-19589 GCA_964408435.1 uncultured Bdellovibrionales bacterium
AGTAAAATAGATGCTCCACCAGCTATAGACCTTGAAGCACAACAAACTACTCCTAAAAAAGCTACAAATTCTTCAGGCTCAACAACTAAACCAGAACCAAAAGTAAAGCCGGAAGAAAAACCACAAGCTACACAAAATCAAACACAGAACAAGAAAGCAGAACCAAGCACACCAAAGAATCCCCCTAAACAAATTACAACTGCCCCAACTCAAAGTACCGAAGATGAGACACAAATAAGCGAAATTAAAATAACCGAAAATCATATAGATAAAATCAAATTACAAGTTGATCCAGT
Source organism: uncultured Bdellovibrionales bacterium (assembly GCA_964408435.1). GTDB lineage: Bacteria > Bdellovibrionota_C > UBA2361 > SZUA-149 > CAYOZL01 > CAYOZL01. Next base: position 18,465 of record CAYOZL010000045.1, read on the forward strand.
AGATGAAAAAACTACTAGAGGCTTAATAGAAGAAATAGCCAAGCAAAAAGCAGCAGGGACTTACGATGCATTCAAAGCATCAATGGAAACAAGATACAATGAAGGTAAAGAAAAAGCTGAGCATAAAACTTTTGGAGAGCTCTTACTATCAAAGGCAAAAGAATCTTTATTAACTGTAGAAGCAGCCAGAGTATTATCAAACAATCCTGAAACTATCAGACATCACGAAATTGCAAGAGAGATATTATTCACAGGTGAAATCGAAGGAACTTTATCTAAGTATCCAGCTAATGAACAAGAACAAATTAAAGCGGCATTTACTGATTCTTATTTTATGGAAGTAGATGGAAAATTTGTACCAAGGTTTATATCAGATAAAGATTTTACTGACATGATTCCAAAAAGCATAAGAAGTTCACAAAAAGAATCTAATTAATATTACCTTTTAAATTACTCCTTAAAGTCACTTAACTTCACTCTAATTAGTTATCCACCTTTTTTAGAAGGATTCCATACCACTGCTCTTTGACCAGTTAAGAACTTAACCCAAGCTACAAATATTCCTGCATTTACAACAAACAAAAATAATGATGCTTTAAAGAAAATATTTTTTTGCAAACTAGGGTCTTTATATGCTTGATAAGCAAAAAATAAGAATAAAGAAACCATTACTAAAATAAACAGCCAAACAGTACTTGTAAAAGCTAAAGGCACAATAAATAAAAGTATAATTACTGCCCAAACAGGTACTAACCATCTACAAAGTTTATGGCTAATAAGCATCCAAGAAAAAACACCGTATTTTGTAAAGTCTAAGAATTCTGTTCTTGCAAAAAAAGCACTCATGCCTCTTAGAACTGTTCTTACTTTTCTGCTAAATTCTTCTTTTTCAGTTCTTACAGATTTATAAGTTGCTACTATATCTTCTGCATGAATTCCTTTAAATCCTTGTTTAATACCTTCTAATAACAAGCAAAAATCACTTGGTATGTCTGCCACTATGTTTTTAGCTATACATTTTCTAACTGCAAAACATGAGCCACTTACTCCTATTAAACTATAAAAAGAAGACTCTAGTTTCCTAAGCATCATTTCATATTTAATATACATTCCTTCTCCACTTCC
>CAYOZL010000046.1:0-18975 GCA_964408435.1 uncultured Bdellovibrionales bacterium
ATCACTTAACTTCCCTTGAACTTGTTCTATGCCTACATTTGTAATTCTATTTTGATCTAAAATTTTCTGTGCTACTTGTGCGCCAGATAAACCACAACTAGCTGGCACTTGTTGACCACTAGCAAAAGAAGATTTAACTTTGTACTGTGCCCAACTAGCTAGTAGCATTGCAGGAAGGATATAAATAAGGTAACTCATGGCATCATAATATATTAAATTATTAACATCTAAAATTTAGCGCTTGAAACGAAAAATATCAACATTATTAAAAGATTTCTCAAAGCTCTTAGAGCTAAGTGATGAGAATCAATTTAAAATTAAAGCATTCTTAAATGCTTCTAATATCGTTAAAAGTTCAGAGTTTACTATAGAAGTTTTAATAGAAAAAGCTGAAGAGAAGAAAGTAAGAGGTTTAGGTAAGGAAACTCTTAAAGCAGTTAAAGAAATTCTTAAAACTGGAAGCCTTGAAGAATACGAAAAAATAAGAGCAAATTTCACTGAAGAATATTTAGAAATTTTAAAAATAAAAGGTTTAGGTGCAAAAACTATTAAAAAGCTAAATCTGAATTTAGATGTTAACTCATTAGATGATCTAGAAAAAATTTGTACAGATGGTTCCTTAGTTCAAGCGAAAGGCTTCGGAGAGAAAAAAGTAAAGAATATAGCTGAAGCAATAAAACTTTATAAAAGCTACAAAGGTAAAGTTAGAATTAATAGAGCTTATGAAATAATTAAAGAATTAAAGCTATCAAACCCCAAAGTTCCAGCTCTCTTTCCTCAAGGTGAATTATTAGAGAACTGCCAGATAATTAACAAACTTGAACTTGCAGTAGTTTCAAAAAAAGCAATTAAAGTTTTAAATAAGGAAGTTAAAGATAAAAAAGAATTTAAAAACTTTGAGGTGCCTGTCTCAATTACTGTTTTTGAAGACAGAAAGGACATAAAAAAAAGCTCTATAAAAGAAAACATTAAACTCTCAGATATTAAAGGTGTATTACACGTTCATACAACTTACTCTGATGGAGCAAACACTCTTAGAGAGATGTGCGAAGCTGCAAAGCAAAAAGGTCTGGAGTATATTGGAATAAGTGACCACTCAAAAACTGCTTACTACGCAAGAGGTTTAAGAGTTGAACAAATAAAAAAACAACAAAACGAAATTAAAAAATTAAACGAAGAACTGGCCCCTTTTCATATCTTTAGCTCAATAGAATCAGATATATTAGCTGATGGCTCACTAGATTATGATGATGAAGTTTTAGCTAGTTTTGATTTTGTAATAGCTTCGATTCATTCTGGGTTTAATGTTCCAGAAGATCAAATGACTAGAAGAATGTTAAAAGCTTTAGAGAATAAACATACTACTATATTAGGGCATCCTACTGGCAGATTGATTCTGGGAAGACCTAGTTACGAAGTAGACATTGAAAAACTAATCAAAAGAGCCGGTGAGCTTGGTAAAGCAATAGAGCTAAATTCTAACCCAAGAAGACTAGAACTTGACTGGAAACACCATAAGCTAGCAAAAGAAAATAAAGTTCAAGTACCAATTTCACCTGATGCACACTCTACAGAGCACATCGACTATATTAAATGGGGAGCGATGATGGCGAATAAAGGTGGTTTAGAAACAAAGGATATTCTTAACTGTAAAAACTTAGAAGAAATAAAAGACTACTTTAAAAGTCTTAATAAATAACATGGATAAAATCTCGCATATAGCAATCAACGTTAGAGACATAGAAGAAAGCCTAAACTGGTATAAAACAAGTTTTAAATGTGAAGTCATTTATCAAGACAAAAGAAATGCTCGCTTAAGATTCGATAATGTTGATTTAATATTATGTTTACCAAATGTAGAACGTCATCATGTAGCATACGAGAAACAAGATGCTGAGAAGTTTGGAGAAATACTAGAAAAATGCGACGGGAGAAAATCTTGTTATATTGCAGACCCTACCGGGAACCCTGTGGAGTTAGTAATGAAAGAAAAAAGCTCTCGCAGAGACGCAGAGGACACAGAGTAATGTTTTGTTTTAGTACTCCTAAGAACTCCGTGCCTCAATTTAACTCTGAGATCTTTGTGCGATGAAAATAGCAATTACAGGTTCATCAGGTTTAATAGGCACTGCACTAAAGCAAAAGCTTAGCAGTCAACATGAAGTAATAGAGATTTCTCGTTCTAATAATGCATGGAATCCAGCAAAAAAAGAATACAATAAGGAATTCTTTGAAAACTTAGATGCTGTAGTAAATTTAGCAGGGGCTGGGATTGCAGATAAGCGTTGGAATGAAAGTAGAAAAGAAGAGCTAATAAACAGTAGGGTTAACTCTACACGTTTCTTAGTTGATATCCTTAAAAACAATCCGCCAAAAGTATTAATATCAGCTTCTGGAATTGGATATTACGGTATTGATAAGAATAAAGAATTCACTGAGTCGGATAAGCAAGGAAAAACTTTTTTAGCTAAGCTCTCTGGAAAATGGGAAGAAGAAGCTAATAAGCTTAGCACCAGAGTAGTAAATATAAGAATAGGAATGGTTTTATCTAAAAAAGGCGGGGCTTTAAAAAAGATGCTTCTTCCATTCAGTTTTGGACTTGGTGGCAGAGTTGGCTCAGGTAATCAATACATTAGTTGGATTAGTATTAAAGATTGTATAAATGCAATTGAGTTTTTAATAAGTAATGAACAAGCTAAAGGAGCTGTTAACCTTTGTTCGGAAAATGCAGTTACCAATCAAGAATTTTCCTTAGCGCTAGCTAAGAGTTTAAATCGACCGTGCATATTTCCTTTACCTGAATTTATAGTAAAATTAATTTTTGGAGAGATGGGAGAAGAGCTGCTCTTAGCTAGCACTAGAGCTACTCCAAAAATGCTTAGTAGCTTAGGATTTGACTTTAAACATAAGAAAATCGAACAAGCATTTAAAGATATAATAAAGAAAAATAAAAATGACATCTAAGTTAAATATAACTTTTATAGAAGTGCTTAAAACTTGCGTAAATAAATACAAGTTTTTGTTATTTATTTGCTTTGCTTTAATAATTATTCCTTCATACTTAATGTCTGCTTCTTGGAGCTCCTATAAAAAAGATAGAGACTTTTTACGTAAAGTTGTCTTAACAGAGGCTAGAGTCGATAAAAAAGAAATAGAAGATTATAAAATACTTTACTCTTTTAAAATCACTTCAAAAAAAGGTGTTAAAGAGATTAAGGAAGAAGATATTTTTAAAGGCAAGGAAAGCATAGAGAAAAAACAGTGGGAGAATATAAAAGTAGACGACTCTATTCAAGTTACGTATCAACCTGATAACCCTAGTAATAATAACTTAAGAAAAGGTGGTCGCTCCCCTACTATTATTAAAATTACAACTGTATTTTTATCCTTCTTTATTGGTCTTGGATTAATAACTATGTATGGTTTTTTCAAAAACTTAGTCTATTTTACATATAAAATGCTAAATTTTGGAGAAAAGGTTCAAGCAAAAATAACTTACCTAGAAGATCAAATTCATTATGAATACGAGGACAAAGAAGGCAAGAAACATAAAGACAAAACTCAGTATCTTTCTAAAGAGCTCCGTAAGGATTTAAAAGAGAACTCAGAAGTATTAGTTTATTATGATGAAGAATTTAGTAATAAAAATATTTTTGTGGCAAATAACTGGAAAAACTATATTTAATTTATTGTGGTCTTTTTGCAGGAATTTTTTCAAAGTCTAGTATTTCCCTTACAAGCTTAGACTTATTTTCTAACTTTTTCATCCAAGAATTTGGAATAGACTGATTTAATAAATCTGCTTGATAATCTAAAAAACTATCATTTAAATCAGACCTAAATATTAAAGTAGGACACTGTATCCTGTGTAGTTCTGGTCTTGAGTCATATGCATTAGATTTTTTTCTTAAAGGTAAACCTAAGGGTAAGCATGACTCTATTCTGTTCAGTAGTTTTTCAGAAAAACTTAGATTCACTCTTGTAACTGCATCTATTAAAACTAATCTTCTTAAAATTCTCCACGTTCTAACGGCTATTGCTTGAGCTAAGGCTGCTCCATTATCAATACCGACTAAGCTAATACTTCTTATTTTATTTTCTTTAAATAGCTCTATGCAGGCCTTAGCATATTCTAAAATCTGAGCTGGCTCTACTAAGTCGTGATCTAATTGGTAAAAGTTAAAGTCGTCAGAAAAGTTAGATAATTCTTTTAAAAAATTACTGTCCTTATTAGCTATAAAAATAAAAGTCGGAAGACCCCTTTTTTGCTCTTTTAAACTAATTAGTTCTATCTTCATACCTACTCATACAATTCTAATTCAGCAATAGACCAGTCGTAATTTTCATCTAAACCAATTTGGGTTAAAATAATTTTTTTAGCCTGATACATCTTATCAAATCTAACATCAATATCTGACTGTGGGCCAAAATACGCATAGCCTAATTTTGTAAATCTAATTGGACCAATCCAATTTGATTGATTAAAAACTGTAGTTTTTTGTCCTAAATTATCTTCTACTTCGACCCTTAAACCCCTAGGAAAATCACTAGTAAAAGGTCCTACGTTTAATCTTATTCTAGATAAATTAACTTGCTCTTTAAAGTCTAAAATAAACTTCTCACCACCAGACTGAGCACCTCTAGTAGACCATCTTGTTTTTAATTTCTTATCTAGCACTTCTTTTACTGGATTTATTAGCTCATAATTTTCTATTTTACTGTATTCTCTTTTCTCAATATTCTGCCAATAGCTACTAGCAAAACTTGAAGGAGTATTTTGATTAGTAAAGTTTTTTATACAATTAAAATTAGTCTCAGGATGAAACTTGTTAAAATATGCAAACATCAAGCAAAGAGGCATGAAAGCTGCACTAGCATATAAACTAGGTTTCTTAATTAAATCTCTAAATAAAAATAAAAAACTAGTTAATAAAATTAAATACAAATCCCAACTTAGAGAAAGCAAGGACACTCCAGGTATAAATTTATGTAAAAATAAATAAATTAAATTAAAAAATAAAACTATAACTAAAGAAGTATATTTATAAATATTGTTTTTTAAAAAGAGCAGTAAATAAAGAAACAATGAAGATAGAGTTACTAATAGAAAAACAATACTAAGCTCAGAATAAATAGTAGAATTTATAAAATCATATTTTGGACTTAAGCCAGTAAAATCCACTATATTATTTAATTTAAGAGCTACAAATTGGGCATTTTTAGGGTAATCTAATAAATTAATCTGTGCGGAAAAAAATGTCGCTAACAGCCCTATTATTAAAATATAAAAATCTTTACCTTTACTAAGAATAAAACCAAGAAGTACGCCAAAAAAGGACAAACTACCTGCAGTTAAACACCAAATTAAAGTACTTAAAAACTTAGTTAAGAAATTTGAATTAGAAACTAAGGCTAATAAAAAAGCTGGGAAGAAAAAACTTCTCCATAGAATAAAGTCATTAGAATAAACTGAGAAAACTAATAACGTAAGACAAAGAGCATGAATTAAAGATACCTGCTTATCTTTGTCAAATTTATCTTTTACATAAAAATTTATTAGAAAAAACGATCCTATAAAAAAAAGTAGTAATTCGAATAAAAAATGTAATTTAAAATATACAGCAAAGGGTAAATTTAAATTGCTATAAAATACCTGACAAGTATTCACTAAGATGACGTTTTTACTTTATCTATTATAGAAATCATTAGTTTTTCAGCATTAGAACCTCGGCACTTAATATTAGTTAAGCTTAGCTCTAGGCAATCTTCAGTATAAGTTATTTTAACTTCACTTGCTGCCTTTAGTTCCTCTGTTTCTTGTTGAGTTTGTTTAATAAAAGCTCTGAAAGAAACTTCGCAAGAAGCTGGGGTACTAGAGTGACAAGCAGTATCCACAATATTTTTAGGAAAGGTACTTATTTTGCCCTGCTCTATACTGGCTATCTCTAAATCATGAGCCCTAAATGAATCATTTAATGCTTTAAGAGTTTCTTGCTTATTCATATTTAAAGTTTGAGTAATTACATCAATTGCTTCAATTCTTCCTGAATTAAGGCTTGAGTTTTTTGAACTAGAGCAGGCAAATAAACTGCTAAAGAGAAAAAGTAGTACTAATAATTTTTTCATTTCTTCCTTGAATGTTCCACTAACTTTCTTACATAAGTATTATGTTCTCTCAAGGTTTTTGAAAAATGATGCTTATTCCCTGGCTTTGTCACATCTAAAACATAATAATAATAGCCTTCACTACTTGGCGTTAAAACAGCTAGCATTGAAGTTAAATCTGGGTTTCCTATTGCAGTAGGCGGCAAACCAGTGTGAATCCTAGAATTATAGAGATTAGAAGAGTCTTCTAAATGTCTTCTAGTAATATTCCCTTTATAGTCTTTAATCCCATAAATTATTGTTGCATCTATTCCAATTGGAACCTTGTCTTTAAGCCTTGCCCAAATCACTTCAGATACTAATGGTTTTTCCTCAACACTAGAAGTTTCAAGCTCTATTAATGAAGCAAAGTTTACAGCTTCATCTAAACTTAGTCCCATTTCTTTTACCCTAGATTCGTAATCTTCTGGCAATCTTTTCTTAAATTCTCTTACTGCTTTTTGTATTACTTGTTTTGCATCAGGCTGTTCAATAAAAGAATATGTTGCTGGATAAACATATCCTTCTAAAGTTTCAGTCTCTAAGCCTAAGCTCTGAATAAAATCTTTATCATTTTTTAAGGCAGCAATATCTTCATAAAAGCCGAGATTAAAAGAATTTAGCTTTCTAGCAATTTGTTCATAAGTAAAACCTTCAGGAATAGTAAACTCAAAAACTACCGGGTTAAATGTGCTACCCGATACAAAACTTGCTACTACCTCTAGCGGTGAGACCTTATCTGTAAATCTATACTTTCCAGCTTGAAACTTAGAATAATCAGCTAAATATTTAACCCAATATTTAAAAAGTAATTTAGAAGAAACAACATTATTATGTGATAAATCTTCAGATAATTTGCTAAGGCTAGTTCCTGGCTTAAACTCATAAACTAAACCTTCACCTACAAAGCTAGGTTTTATGCTCCAGTCTTTTACGTAATCAAAAGAGAAAAAAGCAAATAAAGCAGTAAAGCCTAATGCTAGTATCGCAAAGAAGAAAGCTTTCACTCTATCCACTCTCTTGCAGCTTTAAAAGCTAGAATCCAAGGGCTAATTTCAAACTCCTTATCTGCAGTATATGCCCAGTTCCATGAAAATATACTTCTTTCTAAATGTGGCATCATAGCTAAATGCCTTCCATCTTTACTAACTATTGCTGCAGCATTGTGAACTGAGCCATTTGGATTAAGTGGATAATTTTGAGAGACATATTTAAGTGGTAAATCGTAATGCTCTTCAGGGATATTAAACTTCCCTTCCCCATGAGCCACCCAAATTCCTAACTGAGAGCCAACTAAAGGATTAAGCATAATACTCGCTGACTCTTCTACTTTTACTGCAAGAAAAGAACTTTCAAATTTTCTAGAATCATTATGCTCCATTAATACTTCTTTACCATTTGGAGTTTTAAAAATTCCCAGTGCTGTCATTAACTGACAACCATTACAAACTCCTAAACTTAAAGTATCTTCCCTTTTATAGAAATTATCTAAAGCTTTTTTTGCCCTTTCGTTATATTTAAATGCCGCTGCCCAACCTCTTGCTGCTCCTAGTACATCACTATTAGAAAAGCCTCCAGGAAAAACTAGAAAGCTAACATCTTCTAAGGTTTCATCACCGTTTACAAGGTCAACCATAGTAATGTCTTTAACTTTAAAACCTGCAGCATAAAGAGCAAATGCCATCTCTCTATCACCATTAGTTCCTTTTTCTCTAAGTATTGCTGCTGTTACTTTTCTATCCCCTTCTTTGATATTACTGCCAAGTAACAACTCTTTTCTGCTTCCAGAAAAATCTTCAGGAAAATTAAACTCTAAAGGCTTATAATCAAAATTCTCAAATCTTTGCTTCGCTAACTCTTTAACTGTTTGTCTACATTCAAGCTCATAAGAAGGTAAAAACCATTGTCTTCTTAAATCAGAAACTGCTGATTTTAAACTAAGCTCATTAGTTCTAATTTCAAACTGCTTTCCAGACATCACAGCTATTTTTTTTGCTTTTACCGCTAAAGATTTAGCCTTATTCATTACTTCTTGATAATCAGATTGATCAACTTGAATTAAAACACCAGGTTTTTCACAAAACATTTCTTCTATAGAATCTAGTGTAATACTTAAACCTCTATCGCCTGCAAATCCCATTTCTAAAAGAGCAGTAATTAAACCACCACTTGAAATATCATGACCAGCCAGCACCAACTTAGACTTAATTAAATCCTGAACAAAATTAAAAGCTGTTTTAAATTTCTTTGAATCTTTAACATCTATAACATTTTTTCCAATGCTGGATTTAACTTGAGCTAAAGCACTCGCTGCTAAATGATTACTATTTTGAGATGAAAAATCTATTTGAATAACAACAGAGTCTTTAACTGGTTTTAAGTCTGGTTTAATAATATTTGTAATATCATCACAAAGCGCCGAGGCTGACACCACTACTGTTCCAGGTGCTTTTATTGAATTCGATCCTTGATACTCTTGGTCATACTTCATAGTCATAGAAAGAGAATCTTTCCCTGTAGGAACTGCGATATCAAGCTCTTGGCAAAATAAACTTAAAGCCTCAACTGCATTATACAACCTAGCATTCTCTCCATCTTGTCCAGCAGGCCACATCCAATTTGCACTAAGCACTACTGAATCTAAACCTTGTTCAAGTGGTGCCCAAACAATATTTGTTAAAGCTTCAGCAACACTTATTCTTGAACCCGCTCTTTCATCAATTAAACCTACTACTGAGTTATGACCTATTGAAGTTGCAACTCCTTTATTACTTGTAAAATCAAGTGCACTGACTCCAACATTTGCTAGAGGTAATTGGAAAGGCCCAACTGTTTGCTGTGATGCTACTAAACCAGTAACGCTTCTATCCACTTTATTAGTTAACCAATCCTTACAAGCTACGGATTCAAGAGATAAAACTTCTTTAATTAAATCTAAAAGTTCTTTACCTGAACTAATATTTAATCTGATTTCTTCTAGATCTTTTTTTACAGTTGTATCAGTTAAAATAGTTTTTGGTGAACTACCAAATAAAACCGAAAGATCTAAATCTATTGGCTTTCTTCCATCGTCTCCAACAAAAACTACTCGCTTATCACCACTAATCTCGCCAACTTCATAAATTGGTGCTCTTTCTCTACTTGCTACCTTTTTTATTAAAGCTAAATCATCTTTACTTATAATTAAGCCCATTCTTTCTTGGGATTCATTACAAATAATTTCTTTATCACTTAGAGTTTTATCGCCTAGTGGCAGTTTATCTATCACTACTCTTCCACCCTCAACTTCTAAAAGTTCAGTAAAACAATTTACATGTCCTCCTGCTCCGTGGTCATGAATAGAAATAATAGGATTATCACTAAGCTCCCCAAATGCTCTAATCACATTATAAACTCTTTTTTGCATCTCAGGGTTAGCTCTTTGAACTGCATTAAGTTCTAAGGACTTAGAGAACTCTCCAGTATCAACAGAACTAACAGAACTCCCTGCCATACCAATTCTAAAATTCTCGCCACCCATCATCACTAGGCTATCATTTGCTTTAGGCTCTTTTTTTAATGCATTTTCTTCTAAGCCGTAACCAATACCACCAGCAAGCATTATTACTCTGTCGTATGCGTAAAAATCTTTTCCAACTTTTCCTTCAAAAGTTAAAAGCGAGCCACAAATTAAAGGTTGACCAAACTTATTACCAAAATCAGATGCACCATTAGATGCTTTAGTTAGAATTTGTGCAGGACTTTGATACTTCCAATCTCTTTCTTTATTAACAGCTTCGTATCTTTTCTTTCCTAAACGTGGATAGGAGGTCATGTAAACTGCAGTTCCTGCTAATGGCATACTTCCAGTTCCTCCAGCCATTCTATCTCTAATTTCTCCACCACTACCTGTGGAAGCTCCAAAAAATGGCTCTACTGCAGTTGGAAAGTTATGAGTTTCAGCCTTTAGAGATACAACAGAAGATTTCTTAGATACTCCAAATTCAGATGCTTTACCTAGCTCTTTCGGGCAAAAAAGTTCAATTTCCGTGCCTTTTAAAAAAGCGACATTATCTTTATATGCAGAAACTAAATTCCTAGGTGTTTTTTTAGCAGTGTCTTTAATCAAGGAGAATAAAGACTTTTCTTTAGTCTCACCATCAATTACAAACTCACCATTAAAAATTTTATGTCTACAATGTTCTGAGTTTATCTGCGCAAAACTATAAATCTCAACATCAGTTAAATTTCTTCCAACTTTTTCAGATGCTTGTTTTAGGTAGGATATTTCTTCTTTTGATAATGCTAAGCCACTTTCTTTATTTAATTTCTCTATATCCTCTACTAGAAAAAAATCTTCTCTATCTTCATTAACATCCAAACTACTAGAATCTAAATGTTCATATTGCTGCTCTAGCATTGGATCGAAAACAGTATCCGCTCTAAATCTTTCTACTCTTTTAACATAATTAATTCCTGCATTTAAAAATATCTCACAGGAATTTGAAGACCAAGGTGTTACAGATTCTTTTCTTGTCCCAACAAATGGTCCCTTAAGGCTTTCTGCTTTAACTAGTTTTGCTTCTAGTAACCACTCTATTGTTTCTAAATCATTCGAACTTATTTCTTCACATTCAGCTTGTAATAAAAAACTGTGCTGTGATGTTTCTCCTGCTGATGCTTTTGTTGATGAGAAAATAAAACTATTTACTTCTTTTCGAATAGTGCCCATGAAAAATTTTGATCTTGTTCGTTATTAATATGCATCCAATTTGAATCTCTTTTAAGCAAAGTAAAAAGAGGATCTGAAACCCGACAAATTACGCTTTTTGGTGCTAAAAAGTCAAAAAATTTAATAAAATAAGGGTGCAATGTCTTAGATAAGAAATCTACTCTAGCGTGCTTTAAATCTACTGATTGAAAAGTGTTTAATACCACGTCCTTAGAACGATCTGATAATTTATACATTAAGTATGAGCCAGAAAAAGTATCATGATAAAGGGGCAACTTAAGACCCCTATGTAAAGCCAAATCAATTACCCTATTCGGTAGAAGTGCTTTTGAAACTGGATAGTTTATTTTCGGTTTAATACCTACAAATGAAATTGCAATTAAAACCCAAATTATTCCAATAGATGATATCTTTTGAAATCTAGTTTTAAGTAAAGTTACAGCATGCTTTAACTCTGCATCATAATCTTTCCACATATATGCAATGACTATGCAGTTAGTAAATAAGGCTAGCGATAATGCTACATTAAAACCTAGCGCTAAAAGATTTAATAAACTTGCAAATAAAATTAAATTTTTATTTATATTTTCACCTGAATTGCGTGACTTACCTGAGATCACTACTGCTAAAACCCAACTTAAAATTAAAAAAGCAAATCTAAAATCGTAAATACTAGCAGGAGAACTTTGCAGCAAAACTGCATGCGAGAAACTGCTGATAAAATGTTTTAAATTAGTTAATAAATTAAGCCCAAAATAAGGTGGTAAAAGAATTGGTAGAATACAGGCAATTACTGTCTTTTTATTGCTTTTAAAAGAAGTGCTATTAACAAAAAACAAAGCAGAAACTACAAAGATAAAACTAATTGATTGAGTATTATAAAGGATGTAACAAAGTAAAAAGTAAAGCGCGTATCTATTTCTAGAGCTATTAAATTCAGTTAATAATATACAAAAAATCGGCAAACTTAAATAAACTGGACTCAAGTCTGCACTAACAAAGAAACCACAACAAGCAAAGATAGATAAAGCACAGGCAAAAAAATCATCTTTACTTAGCTTTAAAAACAGCTTGCTGCTAAAATACAAAGAGGATAGCACCAATAGTATTTTTAATGAGATTAAACCTTTTGCAGAGAAATTAGTTTCAATAAAAGATATAAGAATTTCAAAAATCCAATTAGGATCATACCATGCAGAACTCAATGAATGCTCAGAAGATAAAAAATAAGAAGTAGGAAACTCAAATTTTTCTAAGATCCAATGCCCTCTATGTAAATATTCAAAGAAATAAGAGTGATAAATACTACTACATAGCTGACTAGCTACAGATAGAAATAAGAAAATCTTGAGCATACCGATACTCATAGAATTCCAATGTTTTTTGTTTTCACTCATAAAGTATAGGAGTTTATAATTTCAACGATAGTATATTAAATTTATAACTTATGAAAAGTTATTTACTTAGCATTAACGCAAATCAACGCTATGAATTACGATAAAAAGAGTATCTTTGTAGAAGCTCTTAAATGATACTGGACTACTACCCATTTTAACCTTAAATAGCTTCAAAGGCATTTACAACCTCTTGAAAACTTTGAAAACGATTCTCGGGATCTTTCTGAAGACATTTATCGATTATATCAATAATGGCCTGAGAAATTCCACGCTGAGATAACAAGTGCAAGGGCGTTTTTTTATTAATAATATTGCTACTTGTCTCTTCTATACTCTCTCCTTTAAAAGGTTCTTTTTGCACTAGCAATTCAAAAAAAAGAATACCAAAAGAAAAAATACTTATCACAGTATCCATCCTGATACCTCTTAAATTCAAAAGTGCTTTGGCAATTTCAGGTGAGTAGTAAAGAGGAGTTCCTATTTTTTTAAGATCATCGAGAGTAAGACCAATCTCACAGCATGACTCTAAGTCGCAAACTACCAATTTTTCTTTACCAACAATAATATTTTCAGGTTTTATATCTAGGTAAGTTAGTCCCTTAAGTTCAATCAGACTAAAAATTTTTGCTAGTTGTATTGCCGTAGACAAAGCTCTTTCATAAGGCAAAATACTTCCATTAGCTTTAGATTCTGATAAAATTAGATCGAATAAAGTAGGGCCTTCTACAAAGTCAAGAATGAGGTAATGGTATTTAATTCGATCCCTAACATATATGCCAGAGCCATAAGAAATAGCAAAACTCTCTCCACTTAATCTCGAATATGCATTTCTTTCTCTTAGTAGATAATCTTGATCTTCACCTTCTATCTCCTCACTAAGCTTAACTACAAAATCTGCAGAATCTTCCGCAGTACCTTGTGTTGCCTTCCAAACTTCTGAAACTGAAGAGTTTCTACCAACGCTTCTTTCGTGTAAAACATGATCTAAAGAATACTCAAGGCCATTTAGTGTTAGCACTTGACCCTTTTGGAAAAAGGACATTTTTCGATCCCAAAAAATGAAAAAAAAACGCAATTGGGCAACAGCCCTGAATAAAGCTCAAAGCTATTGTAATTTTTTTGATTGTAATTTTTAAAAGAGCTAAATCAATAATACTGTAAACGAGTAAAAAACTCAATAATCCCTTACCAGCTCTAACTCCTGAACTTGAATGCTATACAAACCACCCAATACAGATGTTAAGTAGCTAGAATTTACCCCAACAGGAATTGCTCTAACCTCTGCATATAATACATAGGAATTTTCTCTATAAACTTGTTGAGCATTTGAATTACTATAATTGATAAATGCTGCAGGCTCTGCATACTTACTTAAACTAGAAGTAGAAACTAGTCTTTCACTAATAAAATCATTTTTATCTGCAAAACTTTTTAAAGTATTGCTCTCTGAAATACCACCAAGCTCAATATTAGAAACAACATTATAGCCAATAAAAGCACCTGTAGATGTGTCAATTTCAGCTTCATATAATGTAGTATTTACATAATAATTATTTGAGTTTGGATATAAAGAGAATTGGTTATTTAAATTATTAAAAATTTCTTCTGCTACCTTAGTTGTAGTCTCAACACTGACTCCATGTTCTTTTGCAAACAGAGGGAGAGCATTTACTCCAGAGCGAAAAGCATCTTGAATCCCTGCTCTTTGTGTCAAACTTAGGCCTGCATCGATTGCTATAAAAAGAAAGAAAAGAGCAAGAGGAACAAATAATAACATTTCTAAAATGGCATTACCTTTCTCTAACTTAGCTACTTGCTTTTTGTTTAACTTCTTAACATCAATTATCATCGACTTAAAACAACCTCTTGAACTCTAGAACTTAATTTAGGCAAGACGTCATTAACTAGACCCACTTCGTCTTGAGGGGCAAAAGATTTAAGCCAGTCTAAATTTAGTGAATTAATCTCATCATATAAATCCATTAAATTAGCATCTGGTTCCAAGCTAACAGGCACAATAGTTAATCTTGCATTAAGTTGATCTCCTCCAATACTGGACCAGTGAGCAATAAGAGCGTTTAAATCAAAGAAAGCTTGATTTAATATTAAGATAATTTCTTTTTTAGCATTTGAATGAAGATTTCCACGTCCGTTGTTTAAATCTGTACCTACTGAAATCACTTGAGTTAGTGCAGCATGAATTGCATTAAACAAACCCAACTGATTTGGATTAGTATTTTTTGTTGCGTGGTAGTAAATTAATTCTTCTACTTTCATCTCGTTATTACTCACACTATTTTTTATGCAATCATTAAAATTTCCTCTTGGATAAAAAATCCCTGCGGTGCCAAATTCGAAGTAATCACTACAAGTCTTCTCAATATTTGGATAAAAAGAATACCGATCATCAGCAGCCATTAACACGCAAAGCTCATCACTAATATAATTATCGATTTCCCAGTAATTTAAATGCTGAGGGAAAGAATAACCTAGTAGAGGATCGTCTCCTGGGTAAAAAAGAGCAAAAGCTCTGCTAGATTCAAAGCTTGAAAAAGTTGAATAAATATTAACTGCAAAATCCTTAACTGCAGAATAAATTGGATTATAACAACTTTGAGTAAGCCATCTTCTATAGTCTTCACTACTGAAGTCTTCCCACCAATTTTGCCATACTGTCTCTGCTCCACTTTGTGGGTAAGCAGCTGGGGCAGAAACTAAATTAAAATAATTAGAACTTGGCCAATTTGCTACAGTGGAAAATGCTGTATTAACCTCAGGTCTTAAAGACACACCATCAGGAATGATTATTGCTACATCACTTGGAACTACTCTGATTCTAGCAGTAATATCACTTCCAAAACTTTTACCTTGATTTTGTTCATCTTTAGGCAAGAATATATCGAAAAAAGAATCTGTTCTACTTCTTAAAGAAAGGACAATGCTATCTGCAGTTATTTGAGGGGAATCAGATATTAGCTCAAAATCTTGTTGCTGTTGAATTTGTAAATTAACGTAATTATCTACTGCTTCAGAATTAGGTAAGAATTTGCCTGCTTGAAATACGAGATTATCTGCAAATTTCTGTGCCTCGTCCCTACTAGATTGATGCCTAGAAATATCAATTACTAAAACTAAAAAAGACAAAGCTATTGGAATACAGACTAATACAAATAGAACGGAATTCCCTTTTTGATTAAGATTTATGCTATAGCCCATGTCATAGCTATAATCGCAAAAAAATAAGAATTTTTCACCTAATTGTCTTATATTTAGCAATTATCCCAAAAAAAATTGGGAAAAGATCTTAAAAAATTTGATTAAAGTCTATTTCTCCAGTTTTTTCAGAAATAACTGCTTTATATACTGACTTCACAATTGATACATCTTCTTCAACATCTACCCACACTAAAACATCACACCAAAACTCAGCTCTACATATATTAGCTATTTTCATTTGTGTTTCAGCTAAGCTATTTGCTTGTAAATATGACATTCCACCAAGTGGAAACTCTTTTATGAAAGCATTAAAAGCATCATATAACTGAACATCATCTACTAAATACCTTTGAATCATAGCCTCTTTTGAGAACTGTCCAGATGTAAGAAGCTCATTTTTACTCGAAGCATCCAAACGAATGCTTTGATCGTTTATTGAAAAAGTTTCAAACTGGTCCAATGTAGCAAATTGATGATTCGAAGTTAGTTCACTCATTAACATATGTATCGATTTCTTATTTTTACCGGCAAAAATAATATCTTTACCTTGAGTCAAAGCATTTGAAATCGCATCTACAGCATCAGCATTGCACCTAGCTTTGTTTAAAATATTTATTTTTTCTAAATAAATATAAGCTTCTAAGGAACTTGAATTAGTGCCAGAATTAAAAATAGTGCACTTTATATTTTCATCTATTTTTTCAGTATGAATTCTTTTTCCCTTACTATAAAACTTGCTTAATCTTAATAAATCTTGCTTAGTATAAGTTAAATCGAAATCAAGCTCTTTACCATGTTCTAAATATTTAACTTTCTTATTTGGAAGTAATATAACTTTAGTAACAGGAAGTTCAGAAATTTTATTTATCGCCTCCTGTATAACATCTTCAAATTTAGAATGACTAGAATCCTGAACTAAATGTGCTCCTGAAGACTCGACTAAGTTAGTTTTATCTCCTCTTAAAGTCGCCTTAATACTAGCATCACCAACTTCAATAATGTCGTTAGCTCCAACTATTGCTCTATTAACTTTAATAGAATTTAAAAGAGTTCCATTCGTACTATTTAAATCCTCTACTACTATTTGCCCTGCCTCAACTAGTAGCTTTAAATGATGTCTTGAAACCCCTGAAGCAGAGACAACTTTAATGTCATTTTCCCCTGATCGCCCCACCGTTATAATGCTTTTATGAAAAACAAAGGACTCTGTATCTCCATCTTTATATGTCAGCTTAATAGAAATCATTATTAATTTGCAGTTACATTGTTATACTGTTAAATACTGCTTTGATTTTTTTAATAAATTACTAAAAAAATTAAAGTAGTAATCAAGAACTAACTTAATATATTAAGTAAATTCTATACTATTTTCAGATGCTTATTATCCAATAAAGATTTTAATATTTTCGTGATAAACAAAATAGACAGTTTTTACGTATCAAATTCAGAAAATGGACTCCACGTAAAATGGAGCACAGATGGCTTTTTACACCTATGGTCTAAAGACATTAATCCAGAAACTATTTTAAATCACTTAGAAATACAGGCAGTTAGAACTTCTGAGTTTAAGCTAAATAAAGAAGTTATTAATTCTTACCTTTTAGAGCCAATAGATGCTGTTAATTTTCTAACTCTAGACTCGAAAACTTTTTTTTCCTCATTACCTATTACTACAAGCCTTATTTACTGGAGAGAAAGCTCCAAGTATCTACTCGAGCTACTAGCAAAAGGTAGTTTTGTTCCAAGTATAAAGAAGAAAAATATCGATTGGTATTCTACTTGGAGACCATTGTTTGAAGAATCAAGTAAATTTAAAATACTCTCTGAATCAATGCCGCTTAACTGTAGATTAAATCAAGAAAATATAGTTAACGGTAAAGACATACTAAGTAACTATCTTTCTACTTGCTCTGATAAACTAATTAGATCTTTTATCGGTGATAAATTATTTCTAGAGCTACCTGAAGATGATGAGCTTGAAGACTTCACTGAGTGCTCAGCTTTTTGGCTAAAATCTATTTTCTCCAGAGATGCCAAGATAAAAGAAGAATCTTTGTTCTTTGCAAATCTTGATAGCAAGCTAAAGAAATGGAGTAATAAATTCTCTAATAGTGAAGACATTGAATCTCTATTTAAGTTGGGTTTTAAAATTATAGAGCCTGAAGATGGTGAGAATTGGGACTTAGAGTTTTTTCTTTATTACACAAAAGACAAATTGCAAATCCCCGCTGAAGAAGTGTGGAAAAGTAAAGATGAAGTCGAATTCTTTTTTCTAAAAGAACTAGGAAGAGCAATAAAAATCTTTCCTAAATTAAGAGAGAGCCTTGCAATTGAAAAACCAGAAAGCATGGCTCTAAATACAACTGAGGCATATTACTTTATGAAGGAATTATCTGCTCCTTTAAAAAGTATGAATTTCGAAATTTCACTGCCTGACTGGTGGGAAAGTGCCGAGAACAGTCTAACATTAAATTTAAACATTCAAAGTGATTTAAATTACTCCTATAATATAGACAAGCCCCTTGGTAGCTTAGAGCTATTAGAATTTAACTGGGAAATAGCTGTTGGCGATAGAAAGTTCTCTTTAAAAGAAGCACAAGAACTAGTTAAAGATGACTTACCAATTAAAAAAATAGATGGTAAATGGGTTAAAATTAACCAAGAAAAACTTTCCCAATCTTTAAACTTCATAAATAAACAAGCTGAAAAAAGTTCCTACAGTGTAATTGATGCTATTCGCTTTGGCTTAGGCTTAGAAGATGAAGGCATTGCAAATGTTAATATTTCAGGTACTGGTTGGTTTGAGAAATTAATTTCATGTGATGTTAAAGTTTTAGAAGAGATTGAAACTCCTAAAACACTAAACGCAACACTTAGACCATATCAGAAGCAAGGTTTAAACTGGTTATCTTTTCTTTCTCATTTAGGAATCGGAGCTTGCTTAGCAGATGACATGGGTTTAGGTAAAACTATTCAATTCATAGCATTACTACTTAGTGAAAAAGAAAGAATACATGCTAAACAGGAACCGACTCTTTTAGTAGTGCCAATGTCAGTAATTGCAAACTGGCAAGATGAAGTTATAAAATTTGGACCAAGTATTAGAGTTTATACTCATCACGGAGCTAGAAGTTCTTCACTTGAAGAATTCCAAGAAAATACAAATAAGTCTGACTTAGTAATCACTACTTATTCCATTTTACAAAGAGATGAAAACTTACTTTCTAAAATACAATGGAAAAGAATTGCACTAGATGAAGCTCAAAATATTAAAAACATTGATGCTAAACAAACAAAAGCTGCTAAGAAAATCTCTAAACTATTTCCAAACTGTCATAAAGTTGCATTAACGGGAACTCCTCTAGAGAATCACTTACAGGAACTTTGGTCTATTTTTGACTTTCTTAACCCTGGACTACTTGGCGGTCTTACTGAATTCAGAAAAAGGTATGCAATACCGATAGAGAAAAACAGTAATAAAAAAGCTCAAAAAGCTTTAGTAGGACT
>CAYOZL010000047.1:0-18953 GCA_964408435.1 uncultured Bdellovibrionales bacterium
CTCGCTATTTCCGTAATCTTCTCACCTTTTTCAATGCGCTCACTTATTTCATTAGCTTTATTTGTTGCCAGCTCTACAGATTTTTTAGCAACAAAATCTCTTTTAACTTTATCCATTACGGTTTTAAGCTCAGGAACTTCGGGGTCAATTACATTTTCAACCTTAACTAGATAAGCAGAACTGCTGTCGTTAATAATATCGGTATCTCCTTCAGACATCTCTATAATTTTAGAAATTGCTAATGTGCTAAGTCCTGTGACTGATTGGCCAGAAGAAATAGGGTTTGGAGTTTTTATAATTTGTTTCCCAAGTTTTTTAGCTTCTTCAATGAAATTATCACTATTTAGCAAATTCTCAGCTTCAGCATTTGCGTATTCAGGGGCATTCTCTGCTCTATATTTGTTATCAATAATGTTTTTTACAGAATTAAATGGTTTTTTAGCTCTTTCTTTTTCATCTTCAAATAAAACAATTTTATAACTTTTAGGAGTGTCTATAATTTTAGATATTTGACCTTTTTCTAAACTACTAATTCCTAGTGCTATTTCTTTCTCTAGGCTTTTTCTAATAGACCAAGCTGTTTTTATATCTTCATCGGATTCTTTAGCTGCTATTTCTACAAAGTCCTGACCTTCGTTTAACTTTTTCTCTAAGTTAGTAATGTATTCTTTAGCTGTAGTTTCAGATTGAGCTATCTCTATCTCGTTAGGCTTTTCACTTGTAGTTAAGAAGCGATTTTTATTTATTACAAGCTCTTTAATTTTGACTTGAGCAGGGGTATAGAACTGGCTAAAATCACTTTCGTAAATTTGCATTAATTCTTGTTCGTCTACTTCTACGCTCTTTAAGTATTGTTTTGATTCAAAAGGTATTGCAGTGAAAGAAACGGCTCTTTGAGTTAAGTACTTTTGAGAGTTTTCATTAAAGAATTCCTCTAGTTCTTTTTCATCGCTTGTAACTTTCTTTTCAAAATTAGAACTTTTTAGTTCAAGATATTTAAATTTTTTAAGCACACTTTCTTGTTCGATATTATTATTAAGTTCTTTTTTACTAGGTGAAGAAACATCGGAGAATATATTTTGTAATTGCTCCATAATTATCTGTTTTTTAGTTGAGTCCTCTAATGCAGCGCTATTTAAGCCTTGCGCTCTTAAAAAACTTTCAAATGAAGCTTGTGTGATTTGGCCTTGAAAATAAGGATGCGAAGCTATTTTAGTTTCAATTTGGTTAACACCTGCACCAAAATTTATTTTTTTTAAAAAATTATTAATAAGAACAGAGTTAACAATATCATCAACTGTTTTTTGGGGGATGTTTAACATCTTTTGTATCTGCCCAAAATTTCCCTTAAATTGTCCGCGAAAGATTTCTTGTATTTGTTGTTTTCTAAGATAATATTGTCTTTGAGTAATTTCTTCACCATCAACAACAATTGGTGCCCCATTTCCGTTGCCAGAAGAATTAATCATGTCTAATCCAAAAGGAAGCATTAGCGCAGCGCAAAAACCAATAATAATAAATCCAAAAATTGAACTTTTACCTTTTCTTAAAATCTCAAGCATTTATTTAAACTCCGTAGCATTTCTCAAAAATTTTGGCCGTTTAAAACGGCTGATTATAAACTTTTGAGAAGTGCTTTGTTAATATTTGCGCAACCTTAGGTCGCGCATTTCCATAGCATTTTACAAAATGCTACTTATCTTCTTTCCTAGCATATAAGTATACGATAATGGACAAAAATAACACAACTAATGAGCTTGAATTAATAGGGGTTCTACTAAATCCGAGTGAAATAGTTAAGTTTAAATTTATAATCGAATCTTATGAGCATCTTGCTGAAATCAGAACCTTAAATTCTGAAAAAGGTAAGCTTTTAGTAATGGCTACTCAAGATACCGCAGAAGATTTGTATAAAATAATCAAATCTATTGAGCAAAGTCTTAAGCTTACAATCGTTAAAAAAGAAAAGCTTCCTCAGTTCCTAGCAGGAGAAAAAGAAGACTGGCTAATTAACAGCATTAGAGACCAAGTCGATAGGGGCTAGTGCAATTGATTTAATCAGTTCTTTACCAAAAGCGATTAAGTCAGGGTAAGGTAAATCTACCGTGCCTGTTAATGGCATTGGGACCCAAATTTTTAAAATTTCTAACTTAGAATTAAGCTTCAAATCGCCATTCATATTAATTTCACCAGGAAGTTTTAAGTTAGGTATTATTCCAGCCATATCAAAATTAGCAGTTTCTAATTTAACTTTATCTTCTAGTTTTGAAACCTTAATTTCACCTTTATCGCAGTGTAATTTATCTAAATTTGAGAGGGTTTCAACAATTTCACCAAAGGGACCAGTTACTTTCTCTGGTAACATTTTTAAAGGAATTTTTTCACTAGCAATTTGCAAGCCTTTAAAAGGAATGAAAATTAAATTGAAAGGAATAACTAGTTCAAATTTTTTGTCAAAATCAATATCTTTAATTTTAGAATAGAAACTAAAGGCTAAGTTTTTATCTAAGTCTTCTTTTTTAGTGCCTTGACCACTGAAATTAAAATTTAAATCTTTGATTTCCCCAGTATAATTTCTTTCAGCTGACATTTTAAATTTTTTATTAAGATCTGCAAGTTGAATTAGTTTTGATGATAGTTGTCCGTCAAATTTTTTAGTATTAAAATCAAAACTAGTTTTAGCAAAAATTTTTGTATTTATGGCATTTAAAGATAAATCATTAATGCTTAATTTATTATTTAGTAATTCTAGTTTAGTTTTTAAGTTACTAAATTTGTAGTCTTGATATGTAATATTTTTTAGGTCAAAATTTATTCTTGCAGTTTTATTTTTTAGAAACTTAGGCAATTCAAGCTCTTTATGAGGGGTGGGGTTCTTTTGAGTCTTTTCTTCGCTCTTTTTTTCACTACCTTTTTCACCGTCTTCTGGACTAGACTTAGGTAGCTCAGGAGAAATGTTAAACATCTTAAGTATTTTAGATAAAAGTATTTTCTCAGATTTTAAATCAATTCTTATATCATTTTCATTGATAACCTTACCTTTTAAGTCTAAATCTAAAATTTCATTTTTTTCCTGATTCGATAATTGAATTTTAAGTTTTTTGATCTCAAGATTTTTACTCTTTGTCTTTATGTCAAAATTAGATTTTAACCCTATGTTTTTAATCTGACCTGAAGATAGTGAGCCAAGAGTTATTCCACCTTTTGCAATATAATTATTCTTGCTTGGGCTAAAACTAGAACTTCCTTTAATTCCGATATTATTTATTTCTAAGTTTGAATTTTTAAAGTCACCGGAAGATATATTTATTGCTTTGATTTTGGCTTTCCAATCCGAATTTTTTTCTTCTTTTTTTGAGCTACTTTCTTTTTGCTCGAATAGTTCTAGTTTAGGCTGAGTTAACTCAAGTGAATTGAGATGTAAGTTTTTGCTAAATAATTGAGTGATAGAGTAACTTAATTTTAGTTTTTTAGTTTTAAAATCAAAACTATCTTTGTCTTTTATTTTTAAATCAATAGCTTTAATTGATTTAAGACCAACTATTTTTGCCTCTTTTGCTGAAATTGCAATTCCAGTTCTTTTAGATATTTCAGGTAGTATGTAAGTAGTTATAAACTTAGAAGAGTTTAAACTTAGATAGAGTAAAGCAATTAAAGCAATAATTAAAAGAATAAAGGCGCCGATTAGTTTTTTCATTCAGCTCTTCTATCATAAAAATCTCTAGGAGAATATGCTATAGCTCTTAGATTAAATCTTGAGTATTTTATTGATTTAGGTTTATTACAAAAGTTTTAGAAATTTTATCATGCAAGGTTTGTCCACCTTGTTTAAAGACTAATAAATTTCCAAGTCCAACAGTTAAAATAGTAGCAGACCAACTTAAAGCTCTTAGCATTGATTGTTTAGCAGTAAGTAAATAGCCCTCAGCATTACAAACCGCTATTTTCATAAATTGACACCCAATAGTGCCTCCTAATGTGCATAGAGTGCTAAATTGAAGTAAGAACCAAATTATAAAATAACAACTTAATATTTTATAAGTATAAGGAATTACTTCTAAGAAAAATGAGTAGTTAAGATTACTAATATTTAGCTTTATCTCTTCTGGCAGGATTTCAAACCAAGTATATGCAAGGGTAAGCATTAAACATATTATTGAATCTATAAGTGTGGCAAAAATACGTTTAGATATTGAGGTTGGAATTATGTTCCCAATTTGAGTTAAGCTTGAAGAGGAATCATCATGGTAGATGTTTAATTTTCTCCGGTCATCTTTTTTGTTTTGCTCGCTTATGTAGTCGTATACAGCGTTGCTTAAGTCAGTGCTTAAATTGCTTTCTAATTCAGTACTTTCTATTTTGACCTGATTTACTTTTGAAGGGTCTTCAAGCTCTATTTTAGCTAGCTCGAATAACAAAGCTATGTCATCATCAGTATTATATTGATTAAGTTCAACAAAAGCCTCGTTTTTATTTTTTAATGAGTCTCTAATTATTTCAATTTCAGTTTTTTTCCAAAGTTGCTCATCTACTATTATTTCCTGATGAATTCTTGCCTCTTCAGTCTCTTTTTGCTTAGTGTCTTTCTTTGATTCAGTAACACTTGTTTTTTCAACAAGATGTTTGTTTTCTATTTTTGGTGTATCTAAGTCATCTAGTGATTGCTTGTTTAGCTCTTCAGCTTTTTGATAGAATTTGTTTTGATAAGCTTTCTTTTGATCGTGCTTCTTTTGATCAACTTTCTTATCAACAGCTTGAATAAATGCACTAAAGTCCTTTTCTTCTAATTCGAAATTAACTTGTACTGCGTCAAATGCTGCTAACTGCACTCGGCTAAAGCTACAGTTACATCTAGGACATGAAACCCTATTGTTCGATGTCATAAAATCGCAACGTGGACACTTCATAAATAAAAAAACCTTTTTAATCGACTAAAAATATACCGGCTGCAATTATTGCTGCTGTTTCAGTCTTAAGTATTGTCTCTCCTAAGCTAGTTGAGATAGCTCCTGTTTTTGAAGCTAAATCAATTTCATTTTCACTAAGGCCTCCTTCAGGCCCTACTATGATATATAAGTCGTCAAATTCATTAGAATTCTTCAATTTTATGATATTTTCACCACCATTTGGATTAAGCGATAATATTTTCTTATTTCTGGCAAGTGTCTCTTTTGATTTTCCTTGTGTTTCTAGGCTTTTATCTAGGCATTCCAGTAGTGAGCTATAAATTCTAATATCAGTAATAATAGTCGATTTGCTTTGCTTTAAGCTCGTATCTCTAATTCTTAATAGTCTATCTAGTTTAGATTCTATATTTTTTGAGCTCTCTCTACCGTGTTCTGCATGAAAAAAACATACAGAGCTTACTCCTAGTTCAGTAGCTTTTTCTATAATTAACTCGCATTTAGTTTGTTTGATGATAGCAACTGCAAGTTCTAAATTTCTTTTTTTAGTTTTTTTGAGTTCTTTAATTAATTTTAATTCATTTGCAGAGACTATTTCTGCTAAGTAAGCAGTACTGTCTTTACTGATAAGTATCTCAACTTTTTGACCTGATTTTTTTCTTAATACTGAGCTTAGGTGATGAGATTCTTGCTCTGAAATCTTAACTACTTGACCAACTTCGCAACTAGAATTCTTAGAACAAATTAATCTTCTTATCTTACTATCCTAATTCGATTTGCTTTAGTCTGTCTTCAACTTGTAAAAGTCTATCAACTCCAACAAATCTTTCTTCTCCTACTATAACAGTTGGAGTATCGAAAACTTGTAGTTTCTTTCCTCTTCTAAAAGTTCCTCTAGCTCTTTCCCTAGTGTCATTAGTATTTATTCTTCCAGAGAACTCATTAGGGTCAATATCTAAATCTTCACAAAGCTCAATAAAGAAGTCTTGATCGTTTGGATCTTTTCCTTCTCCCCACCAACAATGAAACATTTTAACGTTATATTCTAGTGTTAAACCTAAATCAGCAGCAACAATTGCTCCTCTAACGCTTTTCTCAGGATCAGGCTCATTTGCAGGCCATTCTTCAGGGAAAACAATTGGTGTCTCAGAAGCTTTAGCTAACCTTAGAACATCTTCTTTAATATAAGATATTTTATCTGGGGAAAGAGAAGGTGATTGAAAATTCTTGCTATTTGATGCTTTAGCAGAAAAAGGTTGCCATAAAAACTTTGTGTCGTATTTAGACTCAAGTTGACATAGCTTATCAAGTGCTAAGTAAGAGTAAGGGCATTGAAAAGAATAGAAAATTTCTACAGTTTGAATCATTGATGAGTCCGAATAAATTTTGCCAATAATATTGAGAAGACTTTTTACTCGAATAGCGAAAAAAGTCAATGATCTGAGCAATTAAATTAAGCAGGGCAAGTATTCTTGAGTAAAAAATAGCATATAACTTGTAGTGGGTTTTTCTCATGAGCTTTTTTCAATAAGCTACTGTGCTTTATTACGTCTGCTATGATACTAAATATAAAAGTTTAATTAAGGCATCATAAAAAGCATGAAAAGACGTGAGGAAATGAATTTTTTTGAAAGACTCTATTTTATAGAAGTCTTTAAAGGTGTTCTTCAAACTTTTAGTGATTTAGTAAAGCACGTTGCTCAATATCTTCTTAGAGCAATTGGTTTTAAGTCTGTGCCTAAGCCTTGGGCCACATATGAATATCCAGATGAATCCAGAAGCTATGCTGATCGTTACAGGGGAAGACACCGTTTAACCTTAAGTGATGAAGGAGATGTGAAGTGCACAGCCTGTTATCTATGTGCAACTGCTTGTCCTGCAAAATGCATTTATATAGAAGCTGCAGAGCATGATGATTCTGAAGTAGAAAAGTTTCCACATCGTTATGAAATTGACACTTTGTTATGCATCTATTGTGGATATTGTGTAGAAGCTTGTCCAGTGGATGCAATTAGAATGGATACAGGTATTCACCCACATATTTATCAACCTGACCCTAGAGCGTTTATAGAAGATAAAGAAACATTAATGTTAAGGTCTAAAACTCTTGAAACAAAAGGCCCAGAAGCTTTATTAAAAGAGCATATGGATAGGATGCGTGAAATTGAAAAGAAACCTGGAGTTGGAGAATACTAATTTCAATTTAGTCTTATTCTTTTCTACATTTATATCTATTTTACTACTCTCACCTATTGTTTGCTCAAATGCTTTAGCTGATACTAGCTTTTTAATTAATAAATCTAATATAGAATCCCATAAAAAAGACCTAATAGCTCCAATAGCTTATTGGATAGAAAAAGGTATTTTTAGTATCAGGGCAATAAACTCTAATGCTGAAATTAATGATTTAACGTCAAGTGAAGAGCTAATTAGAAATGTTATTAAGGTCCAAAGTGATTTTCAAGTTTCCTTATTCGATGTTGAATATCTTTGGTTAAATAATGACAACATAGTTAGAAAAGCTTTTTTTGCTCTTTTAAGAAAAGCTCAACCATTTAGTGAGGTCTTTAGATTTTATGAGCCTGATTCTATAAATCATTACGCAACAAAGACAGATAGAGACGGGAGTGTAGACTATGTTTCTCACTACTCACCTGTTGTACAAGCCGTTAGGCCAATGCTTAGTGAAAATCGAAGTGATAATATAGTAAAAGGACAAATCTCTTTAAATGATATCTTCGTATTCTCAGCCAATATAAAGAATTTTAAAGTTAGAATTCTAGATAAGAAAGTTTTGCTAGTGCCTTTTTCAAATAGTGAGCCAGCTGTTCTATCAAAAAGAAATATTATCTTTGCTCAGAACAAGGAAGGAAACATCGAAAAATTTCCAGAACCTGAATTAATCTTACCTGAACAAGATCCTGAAAAAACCTTACTTGAGGAAAAAGAAGCAGAGCTAGAAAGTAAACCAGAGAAGAAACCAGTGCTTGTAACAAAACCTATAAAAGAATTTAATACATTTTATGGAGGAGATTCTGTTGCTTGGAATTATAACGAAAATATTTCTTCTAAGTATGTCTCTTGGCTTCCTTTATCTGTAACTTTTGAAAAAAGAGAGCTCTTGATAATTGAATTGAATCCTCATGAGCCTTACTATGACTATGGAAAGCAAATTTTATTTATAGATACTGTTAGTGGAGCTCCGGTATATAAAATTTCATATTCTAAAACAGGACAGTATCAAAAAACTGTAATAGGAGCTTGGAGAAGGGTTTCAAACCAAAAACTCATACCGTATTTTGTGCTAGCGGTAGATAAGTTTTCTGAATCTGCAAGTTTAATTGAAATTAAGAATGCACAGTTTTATGATAAAGATGAGCAGGAGCCGGATTTTGCTTTTCTATTCCGTCCAGCAAGTAGTGGAAAAACAGATGAAAAATCAGCAAAGTAAAAGGAGATAGTATTAGATGGCAGTTTTAGATAGCAGTGTTTTGGACAGTTTTGTTTTAGTTACTGGCGCAGGTGGCTTTGTAGGCTTTGAATTAGTTAAGAATTTAAGATCTAAAAATATTAAAGTTAGAGCCCTAATAAGAAATGAGGCTCAAAGAGCTAAATTAGAAAAAGAAGGAGCTGAGGTTGTAATAGGTGATATTAAAAATAAAGACCAAATGCTAAGTGCTGTAAAAGGAGTAGAGAAGATATTTCATATCGCTGCATTATTTAGACAAGCTGGTTTGCCTGATTCTGAGTATTATAAAGTTAACTTAGAAGGAACTAGGAATCTTTTAGATTCAGCAATTGCTAATAACGTTGAACATTTCATTCATTGTTCTACTGTTGGAGTACATGGGAATGTGGAGAACCCACCAGCAGATGAAAATACCCCATTTGGACCAGGAGACATTTATCAAATCACAAAACTCGAAGGAGAGAAGTTAGTTTTAAAATATGCAAGAGAAGGAAAACTTAATGCCAGAGTAATCAGACCGGCTATGATTTATGGTCCTAATGATTCTAGAATGTTTAAACTATTTAAAATGATTGCAAATCAAAAATTCTTTTATGTAGGTCATGGTAACGCACTAGTTCACTTTGTAGATGTTAGAGACTTAGCAGAGGCTTTTTACTTAGCTGGGCAGAACAAAGATGTTAGCGGAGAGGTCTTTATCGTAGCTGGTGAAAGTCCTAAAAGCTTAAAAGAAATGACTCAAAAAATAGCTGAAATATATAAAGTTAAAAAACCATGGCTACACTTACCCGTTAAACCAATGCAGTGGTTAGGTGTAGTTTGTGAGACCGTATGCACTCCTTTTAAGATTAATCCGCCTATTTTTAAAAGGAGAGTTGATTTTTTTACTAAAAACAGAAGTTTTAATAGTGAGAAAGCTAAAAGAATACTTGGATATAAGACCTCTAAGCCTTTTGAAAAAGAACTTGAAGAAGTAGCTAGGTCTTATGTAGAATCAGGCCTTATAAAGTTGTAAATATAGAGCTGTGAAAAGAAGAAAAAAACCTAAAAGAATAACACTACTGGGCAATAACTCAGGTAGAAATCTTGGTGATGCTGCAATTATGTCTAGTATTCTAGATATGGTTGCTAAAGAATTACCTGATGCTGAAGTTTTAGTTCCTACTTTAAATCCTGGTTTCGTTACTGATAACTACGGCGAAGAGTATAATGTAAAAGCAGTAGATGTAAGACTTAGAACTTTAAGTTTAAGATTGTTAGGACTGCCAACTTTTTATTCTCTTTTAAGAAGTGACGTTGCCTTAATTTGTGATGGAATTATTTTTGGCAGAAAACTATTTAGCCCACATAATTTTTTAATTACGCTTATTTTTTTAGTGCCTTTTGCAAGATTAGTAGGTTGTAAAGTTGTTTGCTTTAGTTGCGGAATCGGGCCTTTTCCATCAAAGCTAAGTAAAATCTTTGCTAAATTTGTAATTCAATTATCAAACCTAGTGATTATGCGTGAACGAGATAGTGCAAAGCTAGCAAGAAATATAGGAGTTACTAAGCAAATTAGAATTAATGGAGATTCTGCTTTTGTTAATCCAATCGGAAGCGGTGTTGATGCAGAAGAAATTCTTAAAGAAAATGGTGTTCCGCTTGATAAGCCACTTATTGGCTTAAATATTACTCCGTATATAGATTCTTGGCTTAAAAAAGATGAAAGGGTAGCAAACAAGAAAGCATTTTTAGAGAACTACGCAAAAAATGTTAAATTTGCGCTAAAAGAAATAAAAACAGAAATACCAGAAATATTAATTTTCTCCTGCTCTCCAATGGATGAAGAGTATTCTAATAAGTTTGCAAGTTTATTAAATGCAACAGTAATTGATAACTCACGCTATCTCTCGCATCAAATACAAGCAGTTATGAGAGAATGCGAGCTTTTAGTTGGTATGCGTTTTCACTCTTTAGTGCTTGGTTCAGCCTCTGGTGCTGCAATTTTAGGTTTAGTTTATGCGCCTAAGGTTAAAGGCTATATGAGACTTCTAGATTGTGAGGAGTATTGTCTAGAACTAAGAGATGTAGATAAGCCAATTTTTGTAGATACCTTAGTTTCTGCTTGGGATAATCGTGAAGAGTTAAGGCAGAGACAGCAAGAGGTAGTTAGTAATTTAAAAGATACGGCGCAGGATGCTATGCGGGTGACAATTAGTCAGATTTAGTCTTTTGGAGTTTATTACCCAATGCTGAAAGCATTGGGCTAAGAGGTATTACTTCTTTGCGTTTGCTTTTCTCTTTGCTCTTAAAGCTTTCTTCCTTTCTAGTCTCTTGCTTACTTTTTCTTCAAGGTAACCAGGAATATTTCTTTTAATTACTTGAGCAACTGTGTGTGATGGAAGTGCTCCGACTTCTATCCAGTGCTTAATTCTGTCTTCTTTAATAGTAACAGTCTCAGGGTTAGTAAGTGGATTAACTGTTCCAACTAACTCAAGGTATCTACCATCTCTTGGCATTTCCTTATCAGCGACAACCATTCTGTAAAATGGCATCTTTTTTCTTCCGTGTCTGGCTAATCTGATTACGACTGACATATTTTAAATAATCCTTAATTTTAATCTCAAATCTTTTATCATAACTACATCTTAGAGCAAACTAATCAGAGGTAAAAAAAATGACTAGGCTAAGTCATTGATATCTCATGATATATAGTTGACTTAGTTTAATTTTCAGTTAATGAGCTTCGCTTAATTTTACTAAAAATCAACCTAAGTCAACTATATGCTGTTTTCCCTACTCTCGGTAATATACTAGTCATGTTTTAAACGTAAAACTAAATCACGACTAGCATATTGCTGTATATTGTTATGCGCTTCTAAAACGGCTTTTTCATAAGTCCGCTCATGCTTCTAAGTAGGTCTTTACCCATTGCTCCGCCTGAGAATTTCTTCATCATCTTTCTCATCATTTCAAACTGTTTAAGCATTTTATTGAGTTCTTCAACTGATGTACCACTACCTTTAGCAATTCTTTTCCTACGAGAACCATTAAGAATATTAGCGTCTCTTCTTTCTGCTGGAGTCATAGAGAGAATCATTGCTTCAAGCCTTTGCATTTCTTTCTCAGGTGCTCCTTCTTCGATTCCTGCCATTGCTTGGCCCATGCCTGGAAGCATCTTGGCCATTGAGCTAATTGATCCCATTTTCTTAATTGATTGCATTTGAGAAAGAAAATCTTCTAGACTGAAATTATTCTTTTTTATTTTCTTTTGAAGTTTCTTTGCGTCCTCAACATTGAATTGTGCGCTAGCTTTTTCAATTAATGTTAAAACATCTCCCATTCCAAGAATTCTTGATGCCATTCTATCTGGGTGAAAAGCTTCTAGGGCGTCAGTTTTTTCACCCATTCCTACAAGCTTAATAGGTTTGTTGCTCACTTTTCTAACTGATAGTGCTGCTCCACCTCTTGCATCACCATCAAGTTTAGTAAGAACTACTCCGTCAAAATCTAGTACTTTATCAAATCCAGCTGCTACATTTGCAGCTTCTTGCCCAGTCATTGCATCTGCAACAAATAGTATTTCATGAGGCTCAATCGCTTCAACGATATCAGCAAGCTCATTCATTAAATTATTATCAATTTGTAATCTTCCAGCGGTATCAAGAATAGCTACATCAAAACCAGATTTCTTAGCTACTTCAATTGCATCTTTTGCAATATCGACGGGGTTTTGCTCTGTGGTAGAGTCAAACACTTCTACATCTATACTTTTACCTAATGTTTTTAATTGCTCAATTGCAGCAGGTCGGTAAACATCTGCAGGAATTAAAAATGGGGTTTTCTTATGAGTTTCTTTTAAGAATCTAGCAAGCTTTGCACAAGTCGTTGTTTTACCAGAACCTTGTAGGCCAACTAACATTATAATTACAGGAGGAGCAAAACGAAGATTAAGTTCTGCATTTTTTTCTCCCATGGCAGCTACTAGTTCTTCATGAACAAATTTAATTACCATTTGTCCTGGATTAAGGCTTTTTAAAACCTTCATACCAAGTGCTTTTTCTTTAACGTTTTTACAAAAGTCTTTTACTACATCTAAGTTTGCATCTGCTTCTAAAAGAGCAGTTCTAATTTCTTCTAAGGCAGCATCAATATCAGGCTCGGTAAGTTTACCTCTGTTTCTTAGTTGTCTGAATGTAGTTTCAAGTTTTTCGGTTAAAGAATTAAACATTATTTAGTGTTTCAATGGTTATATATTAAGCTTTGATATAGTATAAAGTGATGAAAAACTCCAATACTCTTATTAGACCAAAAGCTCTTAAAAAAGGCGATGTTATTGGTGTAGTTGCTACTGGTTCTCCGCTTGAACAAGCTAGGTTAGATAATGGAATTAAAGAAATAGAAAAAAGAGGCTATCAAGTTAAGATGCCTTTTTCTGCTTCAAAGTTCTATGGCTCTAATAGCATGTGGGCAAATGGAAGTGTTGAGAAGAGATTAAAGGCATTTAAAGATTTACTACTAGATAAGGAAGTAAAAGCAATCTTTTCTGCAAGAGGCGGATATGGAAGTTTAGAATTGCTACCATTTTTAGATCAAAACGATTTTGTAAAAAATCCTAAACCAATTGTTGGTTTGTCAGATTTTTGTTCTCTACTTTGTTATCAAAGTTTTGTTGCCAATGTTACAAGCATTCATGCTACTTCAGTAGGGACGTCATTAGCTGATGTTGATAGTAAAGATAGCGCAGTTAGAGATGCTGATGATTTGTTTGAGATGCTTAGTAATCCAAGCTATTTACCAGAACATAAATGTGAAATTTTAAGACAAGGCGAATCTGAAGGAAGAATTCTAGCAACAAATCTTACTGTCTTGTGCTCAATTCTTGGAACTAGCTTTGATTTTGATTTTAAAGATTTAATTCTTGTTATTGAAGATGTTGGAGAGGCTCCATATAAAGTGCATAGAATGCTTACCCAGTTAGAGCAATCAGGTAAATTTGATCAAATCAAAGGAGTAGTTTTCGGAAGATTTGCAAAATGCGAGTCCAAAAATGGCCCATCGATTGAAGATGTCTTTAATATATTTATTGATATAAATAAGCATAGTTTTCCTGTGCTTAAAGGTTTAGAGTTTGGTCATTGGGGCAGAAATCTGCCTTTAGCACTAAATTGTAGAGCAAAAATCTCCTCAGAGGATTTAATTATTCTTGAGTCTCCTATACAATAGATAAATGAAATTAAGTAAGATTCAAGACTTAGGCTTTGATTGGTCAGAACTAGAGCAGTATTTAGACTCAGTAGTTGCAAGACCAACAAGTGCAAATAATTACAATACAGATGCTGATTTACCAGGAGCAGTTGTTGCGATTGGTTTAGCTGGGCAAAATATTTACTCTAATGCTTTTGGTTGTAGGTCTTTAGTTCCTGAGCCTAGTTCAATGTTTGAACAAGTTGTTTTTGATATTGGTGAACTTACTCAATCATTATTAACAACTACTTTATGTATGAAGTTGGTTGATAAAGGCTCACTTGAAGTTGATAGAAGACTCTCTAGAGTTTTTCAAACTTTTGGCACACTAGGTAAAGAGCGAATGACTATTAAGCATTTGCTAAATCATAGTTCAGGTTATCCGGCAAATATGCTTTTTTATAGAAGAATTGCAAAAGCTAATAATTCTAATCGAATTGGAATGATGAGTAGCAGGGCTGCAGTGGAAGCTGTTTATAATGAAATCTTTAGAGCAAAGTTAGATAATATTCCAGGTAAAGTTTTTAATGAAAGTGAAGTTGGTTTTATTCTACTTGCTCATGCACTAGAAAGTGTTAGTGCAACGAGTTTAGAAAAGCTTGCTCATAAATTAATTTTTTCACCACTTAAATTACGTAGCACTGGTTTTGTTAAGTTATCGAATTTAAGAACTGATAGACTAGAGCCTGTTTCTGAAGTTATAGCTCCAACAGCAAAATGTAAATGGAGAGATAAGCTTCTTTGTGGTGAAGTCTTCGATGAAAACGCTTGGGCAATGGGTGGAATTGCAGGACATGCAGGACTTTTCTCTACTTCTGAAGATTTATTCAAACTAGCTAATGAGCTAATGCTTTCTTACTCTGGAAAAAGCACATTTGTTAGTAGAAGTACAATGGATCAGTTTTGGAGAAGAGGGGAAGGTCCTTGGGCTCTAGGCTGGAAGATGGAAAATAATACCATCTCAAGAATGAGCAAAACCGGTTGCTCAATTAGTATTGACTTAGAAAAAGAATTAATAACTCTTGTATTAAGCAACCAACAACACATAGATCCAGTTAGTAATCCAATGTTAGAAATACTATCTAATATAAACAGCCTGGTATCAAGTGCTGTTGCTTAGAAATGGTGGCCAATAATAACCTCTGTGCCTCAATATCCTCTGTGATCTTTGTGCTGCGATGAAAGGAATCAAATTTCTAAATTCACTATCCAGATGGCAGGAAAAAGGACAAAGTTCTAATAGCCCTTTCTCTCCATTAGAAATCCCTAAAAAATTATTAGAAAAATTAGATAACCCTCAAGATAAATACAAAACTATTCACGTGGCAGGAACAAATGGAAAGGGAACTACCTGTGCGCTATTTGCAGAAGTCTTAAAGCAAGAGGGTTTTAAAGTTGGACTTTTTACTTCACCGCATTTAATTGATGTTACTGAAAGATGTAGAATAAACAATAAACCAATTGAGCTAGAAAAAT
Organism: uncultured Bdellovibrionales bacterium; assembly: GCA_964408435.1. Lineage (GTDB taxonomy): Bacteria > Bdellovibrionota_C > UBA2361 > SZUA-149 > CAYOZL01 > CAYOZL01. Next base: position 15,076 of record CAYOZL010000047.1, read on the forward strand.
TCAATAAAAGCTTAGAAAAAGTTGCCGAACTTGTTAATTGGAAAAGCAATGCGATTACATATTTTGTTGCAACAGCTCTTGCTTCATTCCTCTCTTTTGAAAGCGAATGCGTAGATTACGCAGTTATTGAAGTTGGATTAGGCGGTCTTTATGATGCAACAAATGTGATTAAAAAACCTGAATTAACTGTGATTACTAATATCGCTTTAGACCATACTGATGTGCTTGGGAATAGTATTAAAGAAATAGCTATTAATAAAGCAGGTATAGTTAAAACTGATATTCCATTAATTACTGGAAATCTTCAAAAAGAAGCTTTTGAAGTACTAAGTCAAAAACCTATAACTTTAGAAAACTATAATAATAAAAATAATAGCCCTTTAATTTTAAATACAGAGATTGGAAAAAGCGCGATCAATATAGTTAAGACTTCCCAAAAAATTCTTAACTTTTCTGATAGTAGTTTTTCTAATGCCTTAGAAGATTTTTATTGGCCAGCTCGAATGGAATTAAAAGATAATCTTTTAATTGATGGGGCACACAATTTAGCAGGCTTAAAGGCTTTGTTTAACGAAATTCCTAGAATCAAAGAAAAGTATAATTTTAAAAATGGAAAGATTTTTATAGCCCTTAAAAAAAGAGCTGGATGGGAGAGATGTTTGGAGTTTTTGAAAGACTTAGAGGTTCGTTATGTGGACTGGGAAGAAGGTTTGAGTAGGGAAGAAATAGTTAGTGTGGTTAAAAAAGATTTTGAATTTCTTGAGTTAGATAAAAAATTATTTAGAGCAGACAACACTCTTTATATTGTAACTGGCTCTATTTATTATGTTTCCAATATTAATCTACTAGAGTAAATACGCACCTCTCTACTGTTAAATAAAGAGAAACTTTGTTAAGTTAGTTAAGCTCTTTTAAATCCAAAATTAGTAGAAGATAGTTTGTTAACGACAGAATTTTTTTGTGTCGTTTGCAAGTTCGTAAAGGTGCAACCGCACTTTTAAAATAGATTTTTACAGAGGGTTTTTGCCATGTCAGTTTGTCATGATGAAGTTGAATCTAACAAAATTGAAGAGAGTGAAGTAAGTAAGGAGTTTGACGGGATAACAGGCTTTAGTGAGAATGGAGTCGAAACTTTTCATGGAATAAGAGAGTATTTAGGATCAAGGGGATTTAAATTTAACCCCCAAAATATGATTGATCATGAAAATCTTAAAACTTTGCGTTGGGCAAATCCATTTACTTGGTTTGAAAGACAACATCAAATATGGCTTAAGAAATATGAAGAAACTGGTGAGCAATTATGGCTAATACTATTTTCGCTCAGCGGTCTTTGTGGAATTTACTCCTTAATAAAGAAGCCAGAAATGATTGCGGGAATTTGCTTTGTAAACACTTCTTTGCATTTTCAATGGTATGTGCTTTTAGGCGCGTTCCTTACCAGAACTTCTTATCTGCTTTTAAAATTAATGTGTGTTTTGTCTTTAATTCTAGGTATTGTTTATGACCAATTTCTCTACGGAGCTATGTATTCACTAGGCTTTGGGGTAATTGCTTACTCCATGAATTATTTGAATTTACTTAAGTTCATGGGGCCTGAATACATACATACTTGTAAAGATGGGGAAAAAACGCATTATGCGGGACTCCCTATTCTTCGTGGAGCTGATACACCAGTTTTGGCAAAGTATGTTCGAAAATTGATCCGAAAATATGGAATAGATGTCGCAGGCAAAAAGTTAGTTTTCGTGCGTGGAGGCAAAGATAAAATTGTTCATCATTGTGCGATGGATAAGCTAGCAATTGATCTAAGAATGACAGTAGTTGATATTCCTGATGGGCCTCACAACGTATTAATAGGGATGTCACAAGAACAACTTGCGAAAGTATTTAAGCCCTTTCTTTCCTAAAAAATGGTTATATAACCCTGCTCACAATCTCGTGAGCAGGTATCGGACTTGCTAATGATCTCTAACTATTTTTTAAATAGACTGAGCTTCAGGAAAATCTACTTCAGGGTCAACAATATGATTAAAGTAGTTTGTAAAAATGTTCTGGCAAATAACTAGAACACTCTCAACGATTTCTTGGTCATTTACTCCAGCATCTTTAAGAGTAGTGATAGCTGCATCATTGATGTTTGCTTTGTTCTCTACAACAGATTTAGCAAAGTTAATTAACGCCTGTGCTTTAGGATCAGTGCCTTCACCTTTTCTAGCAGCAATAGTTTGCTCTTCAGTAAGACCTGCGCCTTTTCCAATAGCAGTGTGTGCTGCTAAGCAATAATCACAGTTATTTTCTTGCGCAACGATTAAAGCAATTTGTTCTTTAATTTTTGCATCTAAGCTAGTTCCAGCAGCAGCACCACTAAAGTTTAAGTATGCTTCTAAAACCGCAGGAGATGCTCCCATGTGTTTAAAGATATTAGGCACTTTACCTAATTTATTGTTAATTCCTTCAAACATTTCAGCTAATTTTCCACTAGCTTGTTCAGGGTTTGCAGCTTGAGTTCTAGGCATAATATACTCCAGTGTTATTGTTTTATTTAATATTTATATTTGTTTCTTAAGAAATTACTTAAGAAGCAAGTAAAGTACTAACTCTTTGAGTTAATCTTGAAATTCTTCTAGAAGCATTCTTTCTATGATGAACTCCGTGAACTACAGATTTATCTAAAAGCCTTGAAGCTCTTTTAACACTAGTTTCTGCTTCTTCTTTCTTGCCTTCAGTAGCAGCAGCTAGTGCGCTTTTGATTGTAGTTCTTATTTCTGAACGAGCAGATCTGTTTCTTAATCTTCTTTTTTCGTTCTGACGAATTCTTTTTAATGCTGATTTATGGTTTGCCATGTTTAAATTCTATTTAAGTTAAATTGTTTTTATTTAGTTTTTATTTAAGTGCGCGATTTATATAAGAAAATGTGAGCAAAGTATAGTATTAGAAGTTATTTTACACTAAGTCCTTGAAATTCCTTAGCTTTCTTCCAGAGGCTCTCTAATTGTTCCGTCTCTAACTCACTTAGAGGCTTTGTGGCATGACTTTCAACGTGCTTGATTCTTTTAGTAAATCTTTTATTGCAAACTCTAAGTGCATCTTCAGAGCTTATACCTAACCATCTACTAAGTTGCGAAATGCTAAATAGTAAATCTCCAATCTCATGCGTAATTTTGCTTTTAGAATCCCTATCTAATGAACTAGCTCCTAGTGGTTCATTGTTAGATAAACCTAGTTTTTCAATCTCTTGTTCTAGTTCACCAATTTCTTCTTTAACTTTTAAGAATACAGCTTCAATACTGCGCCAGTCAAAATTAAATTTTGCACTCTTACTGCCAATCTTCTCAGCTCTGATTAGTGCAGGAATATTTTGGGGGATGCCTTCTAATGTTTGAGTGAAGTTCTTTTTTTCTTTCTTTACTCCTTTTTCTTCTTGTTTAATCTTATCCCAATTTTTAAGAACTTCGTTAGAGTTGCTAGCTTTTACGTCCCCAAATACATGCGGGTGTCTTCTGACCATTTTATCAGTAATTTTTTCAATTACACTTTCTATATCAAATGCTTTTCTTTCATTTGCTAACTGAGAGTGAAGTACAACTTGTAAAAGCAAATCTCCAAGTTCATCTGCAAAGTCTTCATCATTTTTAGAATCAATTGCATCAAGCACTTCGTAAGCTTCTTCTATGATAAATGGTTTTAAGGATTCGTGATCTTGCTCTAAATCCCATGGACAACCAGTCTTAGGATCTCTAAGAGCTTTTACAACTTCAATTAATTTTTGAATCTTAGTCTCAGACATAGAAAGAAAAATGCACTAAAATATTTGCTAAATCAAGTTGCTAAAGAATGTAGTTATTTTTATGTAGTCTTAGTCTTAGTCTTAGTCTTA
>CAYOZL010000048.1:0-17979 GCA_964408435.1 uncultured Bdellovibrionales bacterium
TTACATCAGCAATATCTTCATAAGTATAAGACTTAAGAACTAGAGAATTATCGCTATAGCTAAGGCCATATTTAAATAAAGCTATCCCTGCGAAAACGAGGAATAAAAGAATAAGCAATACCGCAGTATAAAAAAGACCACGTAGTAAAAACTTTAATAACTTAATAACGAATCAGATTAAAAATGATTATCAACTAATACTTCAGACTTATCAACAAAACCTGGCTTTGGCCAAGCAGGCTCAGTAGCTTTACCAACAACTAAAATCATTCCAATAGCATGATCTTTAGGTAATTTTATTAACTCAGCTACTTTATCGATATCAAAACCAATCATTGGACATGAATCATAACCTAAAGCTTTTGCCGCTAACATCATGGTTTGTCCAATAAAACCAACTGAACGCATAGCCTCATCTCTTTGAAGTTCATCTTTGCCTTCATAGAAAGGCTTCATCCAAGGCACTAAAATATCCTGCACTGCTTGAGGAGCATTTCTCCAGTATCTTTGAGGTTCTTTTTCCCAAGCTTTAACATCTGCAGTAATAACATATAAGAGCGACGCTTCGGTTAACTGCGCTTGGTCGTTACCTACTTCTCTAATCTTAGCTCTTAAATCCTTATCTTTAACATTAACCAATCTCCAATGTTGAATATTAAAAGATGACGGTGACTGCATAGCTAAATCAATTAGCTTATCTTGATCCGCATTTGGAATTTCAAAACTTGCGTCATAATGCTTTACCGATCTTCTAGATTTAATTGCTTCAATTGTATTCATAGTTCTCTTATACTGATTTTTATTAGCCTTTAGCTTACCTAAAATGGTGATTTATACAATATTTTTTCTAGCTCTAGCTAAATTTATAATTTTATTATAGTTTCTTTTGTCTTATTTTTCTTTTTAAAGAAAAATAAAAAAACAGTGAAAATGCGATATGATAGCATTTTCACAACACTATATTTTAGTTGATATGGTGAGCGTAGCTCAGTTGGTAGAGCCCCGGATTGTGATTCCGGTTGTCGTGGGTTCAAGTCCCATCGTTCACCCCAGCCTTTATTTATTAATTAGCTACTTGCTAAAGAAATAAACCCTAATCCTAGTCTTAATCTTTGTCTTAGTCCTGGTCTTAATCAATTTTTAGACCAGGACTAAGACAAAGAAAAAGACTAAGAGATAATACTCTCTGTATCTCATAATTTCCTCTGCGCCCTCTGTGCGCTAACAAACCTCAATCCCCCCACTCATCCCAATACGAACAAGTCCCTTAAGCTCCAATCTCACCACTTCTGCATAAACATTTTTCACTGGGATATCCAGCTCTCTACTTAAAGACTGCACTGTATAGTCAGCTTGTCTTAACTTATCTAACAACTCATTACTTTCTACAGTAACTTCAATCTGCTCTATGCAATCTCCAATTTCATTTTGTTCTAAATATTCAATTAAATCCTGCTCAGAACAAATAATCTTTGCCCCATCAGAGATAAGCTTATTTGTTCCAGTGCTTCCCGTTCCGTCAATTGGTCCTGGCAACGCTAAGACATCTCTACCTTGCTCATTTGCAAATCTTGCAGAAATCAAAGAACCACTTCTTATGCCTGCCTCTATAACGATTGTAGCTTCAGACAATCCACTAATAATTCTATTTCTCCTTGGAAAATAGTAGTCTCTTGGTTTTTCGTATAAACCAAACTCACTTACCAAAGCCCCATTTCTACTTAGTAGTTCTTGATATAATGTAGTATTAAACTTTGGATAAATATGATTAAGCCCACATCCTAGAACTGCTAAGCCTGCATTAGCAGAATTTTCTATTGCTGCTTTATGCGCTTGAGCATCAATACCTGCTGCCATTCCACTAACTACATTAATATTTTTTTTAGCTATAATTTTAGAAAAATTATAGGCATATTTTCTCCCATAATTACTTGCCTTTCTAGAACCCACTACTGATATATTTTGATTATTATTTAAACTACCTTTTACAAATAATATTAATGGCGGATCTACTATATTTTTTAAAAGTTTTGGGTAACTATCATCCCAATATGTGATTACTTTTATGTTTTTATCAATTGCTTCTAGTATTTCTTTTTCTTCTGTTTTACCGGCAGTTTTTCTAGAAGAGTAAAGTTCTCGCACTTCTGAATAACTAATCTTGGCTAATCTAGTATTTAATTTTGTGTTAGAAAATTTACCTTTTCTAATCTCAGACCATAAAGAGCTAAAGAAATTAATTTCAGTGTTAATTTTTTTAAACATATGTACTATTCTCTTAGACAAATCATATAAATAATCATAAATTAGTAGCTTAAATTAATGATTTATTAACTATCTAGATAATCGTTAATTTTAGAAATTAGTTAACTAAATAAATGAAACAAGAAAATAAAAAAGCTTTTGCAGGGCACAGGGTCACCTTACAAGACTCAAACCCGTCTACCGAAGAGGCAAAAGAAAGCTTAAAAGAGAACTTAGTTAAATTCCTAGAAATAGACAGCTCAGAAGTACAAGAACTAATTAACTCTATGCCTGTAATTCTAAAGAGTGGTGTGAGCAAAGAAGAAGCAATATCTTTTGCTCAAGTCTTAAGGGAGCTAGGGGCACTAGTTTTCGTAGAAAAAGAGATTGAAGAAAAAAAGACAATTGAAAAGAAAAATGAAACTAGCTCTAAACATGAAAAGAATTTAAAAAATCCTTTATTTCTCGGTATGGGAGCCTTGATTCTTAGTCTTTTAGCTGCTGTGTTTTTTCTAACAGGAACTAAAAAACAGTCATCCTTTAATATTGATAGTGAATCAATAGCTAAAATGATTGTAGATATTAAAGATAAGAGAATTAAAAAGAAGGAAGAAAAAAATAAAGCCAAAGAAGTTATCTGGTACGGTAAAAAGTACTTAAGTCCTGTTGCTATCTCTATTGAAGTATTAGAAAGAAATGACCAACCAGTTATAGCTAGTATTAAATTTGCTACAGAGTCTCCTGGAGAGCTCAGCCCACAAGAATTAATTCGAGGACTTAAATCAGTCTGGCTTAAAGAAGGCGATGCTATTTTTAAAGATCTAGAAAACCTAGAAAAGAAAAAAAGCATCTTAGAGACCGAAGCTAAAATATACTTTTTAAAACAAGAGGCTAACGAGCGATTTGTAACTAAAGCGACCTTGGAAAAAATTGAGCCGGATGAAGAAATGAGCCCTAAAGAAAAGAAGAAGCACAGGCTCTATAAATTCAGCATTGAACATCACCCAAAACCACAATTTCTAGGCGAGCCTTTCTTTCTTGAGTATGGAGAAGAAAAGGGTTACAGCGTAGTACTAAATCAAGAAATAGAACTAGAGAAAAAAGAAGATAAAGAAGATACAAATATTGCTAAAATACTTGAAGAAGGTATTCAGTCAGAATTAAGAGGGAAAAAAGCTGTTGAAAAGTAGTGCACTCAGAGATAAAAGTAAAAGAAATGCAAAAATAGTTGCAACAATAGGACCTGCTTCTAACTCCAGAGAAGAAATTAAAAAACTAATTCAATCTGGAATGAATGTTGCTAGACTAAACTTCTCTCACGGAAATCACGAAGAGCATAAAAAAACTCTAAATTTGATCAGAGAAGAAGCAAAAGCACTAAATGCTAATGTTGCCGTAATGCAAGATTTATGTGGACCAAAAATAAGAATAACCGAGATTGATTCAGGAGAAATTGAACTACAAGATGGTAGTAAAATTAACTTAGCATATTCAAAAGACTCTAAAGATAAAGGAAGTTTAAATACTTTGTTTACAAGCATATTCGAGCCTTCTCAGGTTTTAAAGACAGGAGAAAAAATTCTTTTAGCAGATGGAAGAATAACGTTACTAGCTGAAGAAATTAACAAAGAGCAAGTTAGTTGCACTGTAGTCTCTGGTGGCACCCTTAGATCTAAAGCTGGAATATCTCTTCCTGATTCTGAACTAAACCTACCTAGCTTAACTAGTAAGGACAAAGAAGATATTAAATGGAGCATGAATAATGACATTGATTATGTAGCGCTTTCATTTGTAGGTTCTTTAGAAGATTTAACTCTAACTAGAGAAGAAATGTCTAAACACGGCACTCCACTGCCTCTTATTGCTAAAATTGAAAGAGCAAAGGCTTTAGACAACCTAACCTCAATAATTAAGAATTCAGATGCTGTAATGGTAGCTAGAGGAGATTTAGGAGTAGACTTACCCTTACAAAAAGTTCCTGCTGCACAAAGACTAGTAATTTCCACTGCAAATTTCGAAGGCGTTCCAGTAATCACCGCCACTCAAATGCTAATGTCTATGGTAGAACAAGTCAGACCCACTCGAGCAGAAGTTAGTGATGTTGTTACTGCGGTTAGAGATGGAACTGATGCGGTAATGCTCTCTGAAGAAACTGCTGTGGGGAAACATCCTGCTCTTGCAGTTAAAGTCTTATCGGATATCGTTATTGAAGCAGAACATGAAATTAGCTTCGAATCCAATACCTATAAAAGGAACTCGGATAAAGCTAGCGTATCTGATGCTACTTGCTTTGCTGCTTGTAGTGCAGCAGAGAAGATAAATGCTTCAGCTATTTTGGCCTGCACCGAATCGGGACAAACAGCTAAGCTGATGGCAAAATATAGACCCGAACAACCTCTTTATGGTGCTACCTCACAAAAAAAATCATTAAACAGAATGGTATTATACTGGGGAGTAGAGCCAGTGTTTATTAATGTAGATAAGGATGCTGGAATTGAAGCCGAAATAGCTGCAGCAATGAACGCCATTAGAGATAAGTATGATGTTAAGCCTGAATCTAGAGTAGTTGTGACAGCAGGACTAAGAACAAAATCAACTGGCTCTACTAACGTTACCCAAATTAGAGAGATCGCAAGAAAGAACGAATCTTAAGGCAAGATCAATTTAAAGCTTTACCCAAATAAAGATAAAAGCTTAAGAATAGACAAGGATAAAACTTCTAAGCTACAGCCTGCTTTTGAGTTGATGCTCCAACATACTGTTCACAACACTGCATTAACTGCTTAGCTAATGAGCTAACATCAAAACTCCAAAACAAACCCATTACTATCTCTTCAGAAAGAAACGACGAGATAGAATTAGATTGCTTAGCACTGTCTCCAAAACACAAATCAACCTTGTCTCCCCACCCAGAAGCTATACAGTCTTCCTTGAAAGAGAAAATTTGACTAAGGTTTTCTTGAATTGTTTTTGGAAGATTTTGAAGATTCTTATAAGGGATACCTTCTTCTTTCAATGCAAGGATGCACGCAATGGAAAGTAAATCCTGTAAGCAATAACATCTTCTTCCCCTTCTAGTAGTTTTACCAGTTGGCTTTGATAGACCGGCTTGATTGAAAAAAGTAAACTGAGAAAGCACTAATCTCCTTTGTGGGAAAAGTATTTGAAGTAACTTTCTAACTTCTGTTGCACTGAATTCTAAAGAGAAAATATCCATAATTACACCTAAATTACTGTTAAAACTTATCAAGATTAAATCTTGTATTTAATTAAAATTCTTACTGAATATGAGGGGTAAATAAACTCAGTTTTGACACCATGTTACCCTTTGATTTAAAACTTGGAAAGGAAATTTTTCATCTAATCTCGATAAAATTTACATTTAAAGGTATCGGAGCTGTTTACTCTAAGATAACTTTTTTGCTAGTCTTATAAGTAACATGAAGCTAGCTAAAGAAAGACAAGCAGAACAACCCTATAACAATGCTATTTTACTCAGCGAAGCCGAATCTTGCGTACTTGCTGGGGTTACTGCAGCAACCTTAAATAGCTACACAGAATTTGGTTTATTAAAGCCAGTTATTAAAAATTCAAAGCCATTTTACAGGAAACTCGAGCTATCTAAACTTTTCAATATCAAGATCATACCTACTCTAGATGACTTAATCGAAGAAGAGCCTGAAACAGAAAAAAATAAAACAGAAAAAAATAAGGCAAATGAGAACTCAGAAATAAAATTCAAGGCAGAAAGTAAGACAACAAAAACAGAGAAGCAAACAGAGAACAAAACAAAAATCCAAGCAAAAGAAAGTAACACTGAGACAATTAAAGAAAGCAATGAAGACTTTCTTCCTGCCATAAAATCTGAGAGTGCTTTGTTAGTAAACAAAGAATTACAAACTAGAGTAAAAAGTCTAGAAGAAGAAAGAGATTGGCTTAGAAATAGAATCGAGCAATTAGAACAGCACTCTGCTAGAGAGCAAATGTTACTACTTAGAGAAAAAGAGACTTTAAGAGAAGTTCTAAATTCAACATTAAATAAAGATCAGTATAAAGAGCAAAATAAAGAAACAAAGAAAGAAAGCTCCCTACAAGGAAAAGGAACTGCAAAACTTCAAATAATAGATTTTATTAAAAGCCTATCATTTTTTAATAATAACAAGACCTAAAATAAATATCTTATCTTAGGTCCAAATAATACTATTCTAGCTTTTTCTACTGTCCAACAGCTTCTGCTATCGCACTTCCTACGCTGAACTGAACTCTACGATTGACTGCCCTAGCCCAATCTTCTTCTTCAGTATATACAGGCTTACCTTCTCCATAACTAATTGGAGAAAGTCTACTGCTATCAATACCTAGCTCAACAAGCTCGTTAATAACCGTTTCAGCCCTTCTATTTCCCAAACTATCATTATAGGAATCTGAACCAATATAATCTGCATGTCCTTCAACAACTACACTCATATTAGGCACCGAAGATAACAATTGAGATACTTGCCTAACCTTCCCCATTCCAACTTTGTTTAAAGTGGCTTTATTAAAATCAAAATTAATATCTGGAAAATAAACTTGATTCTGATTACCACCCTGGTTCGGTATTTCAGCAGAACTAGAAGCTTTTGTTAAAGCCCTATATTTTTCAATATTAATAAGTGGTGAAACTTGTTTACAATCAGGAACTGCACCATCACTAGAAAAACATTCCGTTTCTCTAAAATCGAATGCTTCCCTATAACCGAACACAGACCTAGTAACTTCGGTACTACTAGTAAAAGCACTAAGCGGTCTTGTAATAGCCTCTCTAAGCGCCCAACCAATTGGATGGGTCAAGTATGCAAAGAGCCTAAGCGGATGTTCTTCACTAACCCTGTATCTAGGGGTTCTATGATAATCAAAAATAGTATTATCTCTAGGTAACTTATCTTGTGCAAAAGAACTTTGTGTTACGCCTAAAAAAATAATTGAGAATAAAATCACAGCATAAAAATTTAACTTCTTAAGTGATTTGAATTTATTAATCATATAACATTCCTATTTTAAAAATCTTTTTAACTACTCTACTTATAAAAATTGTCTATAAACACGATTTAAGCAAGATTTTTTTTAAATTGACTTAAAGTCTTAACCCAGTAGGAGCTAAATATGGCTAAGCACCTAATTATATTCAGATATAAAAGCTAAAATCTAGTATTAAGGTAGGTTTCTAAACGATCCACTAGAAAAAACCGATATAGATAATTAGTTATGTTTAGATTATTATCAAATAAATATCTAGTATCTATATTTTATACATCTGTATGTATTTTATTCTACTTACTAGAACTCAAGTATGGCTATAGCCTACTAAAGCCAATTGCATTTGGTTTAATTTTTTTTAAAGCAGTAGCTTTTGAAAAAAATTTATTCTTATCGTCTCTTCTAATCTTTACTCTAGTTTTTATTCTTTGTACTAAGTCAAATCCGAATCTAAATTCCAGCTTAGGTAATAATTCAGATATGCTTAACCCGGAAATGATTAGACTAATAGTCTTTTCTTGTACCCTTTCATTTCTTAATAAAAAGTTTTGTTCATCATTACTTCTTTGTTTTTTATGGCTAACATCCCTTGCCTGCCCTATATACCTAATGACAACAGGTACATTTAGAAATTTATTAATTGAAATATTGACGCTATCTTCTTTAGTTTTAATTTTCAATAAAGAGCAAAAGTCTTTATTTTCTTATCAATGTAATTTAATAATTACTTCTCTAACTTCTCTTCTTTGCTTTGTTATTTATTGCTTAGATTTTAATAGTTTTGAAATTAGCAGACCAAATCTAGTAGCAAGTACTTGCTTATTACTAGTAATGCTTATTAGTGCATTAGTTAGCAGAAAATTTTCAAAAGATTTTATAAACATTTTTGATCATATTGAATTAGCAACTACTCCAGACTCTTCATTTTTATCACTAAGTCTTAAACCTGCTCTAAAATTTAGAGAATACAATGAGCTAGAAACCTACTTAAAAGAAAAAACAGAAAATATTACTACCTTAAGAAGAAAAACTTCTCAGCAAAAAAACACTCTTGATGCAGTAAAAAAAGACTTTAACGATTCATCAAATAAGCTAAAAGATCTAGAAATAATAACTGACTCTATTAGTTCAGGTATATTGGTGCTTAACTTCGAAGGGGTAATAACTTATATAAATAGAAGATTTTATGAAATTTTTGATATAGAAATAACAGATGCTAGCTTAATGCATTATTCAACTTTCTTAAATCAAAAAACTAACAGCTTAGAGTTAGTAATTTTAAAAGCTCTTGAGTATAAGGAATTTAATCAACTTATTGATAAAAAGATTAAAATTGACTGTAAGCCCTATGATAATAAAATTTTAATCTTTGTAGACCTTATTAAAGAACAAAAGGTCGATAAAGAAAAAGAAACACATCCATATTTTCAATAAAGACTGCTAGTATACTAGTCGTGATTTAGTTTTGCGTTTTAAATCTCGACTAGTATATTGCCGAGCGCAGCGGGAAACAGGATATAGTTGACTTAGATTGATTTTTAGTAAAATTAGGCAAAGCTCGTTAACTGAAAATTAAACTAAGTCAACTATACACAAGACTAATATAAGCCTATACTTGTATCTATCTCTTGTGCGTATTTATTAATACCGCCTTCTAAATTTAAGTGTCTTTCATCCAAAACACTATTAAGAAACTCTACCGCTTTCATGCTACGAATACCCGACTTGCAGATTACGACTTTAAATTCAGCTTGCTTGCTATAATCCATCCATTTTTCTAAATTTTCTTCTAGTAGCATTAAAGGAATATGTAAAAAATTCTCAAGCTTAGCAAAAGCTAACTCTTCATTCTCTCTAACATCTAAAATTGCTATTTTTTTATTTGAATCGAGTAATCTTTTAAACTCTAAAACAGATAGTTCTGACATATAGATTTATATTAGGGCTTTTAGCTCGCTAAAACTAGCTAAAACTACTACCACAACCACAAGTTCTAGTCGCATTAGGATTTTCAAACTTGAAACCAGTGCCGTTAAGCCCACTAACGTAATCTATAGTAGTACCTTTTAAATACTCTAAACTAGCCATATCTATAAAAACTTTAAGGCCACTATTGAGCTCGTATATACTATCTCCCATTCTCTCCTTATCAGAGAAATCAAGAGCATATTGCAAACCAGAGCATCCACCGCCGTGAACGGCGATACGAAGTCCATGATTTTCTAAAGATTCTTCAGCCATTGCTTGTTTAACCATCTCAATAGCTTTTTCTGTAATAGTTACCGGTATTTGTTCCATAGTGTAATTATATCACAATTCAATTATTTTGGCGAGATATCGATTTTAAAGCATTCTTAGGTCTTTACTTTAAGAAATATGAATAAAATATAAGGTTTTCAGCATCTTATTAATTAAGAATGTTTACGGTAATAGTTTTTTAGAAAAATATTAACTTTTTTCTCAAATCTGCCGATAGTTTAATTATAAGATGTATAGAGGTTTTTTTTGTTTAGAGGTATTTTTCTTATTGTTTTGTTATTTTCAAGTTCGGCTTTAGCTGAGCAGAGCTTTACATCTTTCTATTCCCCAAGATTTACACTACATATAGAAGCTACAAATCAAAAATCTGTTTCCTTATCTCCAGAACAACTTGCTACTAAAGCAATGTCATTACTTAATGAGACGCATTCTGAATTAACTAGAATTTTTAAATCTGACACTAATGGATCAATAGAACTAAAGTTCTTATCTCCAGAAGAATTCAAAAAACACACCGGTGCCCCTGAATGGACAAGTGCTATGTATTTAAAAGATGAAATTAGCATTCCAATAACTCCTAATTCAGTTAAACCAAAAGAGATGCATAGAGCAATTAGACATGAATATGTTCACGCTTTTGTAGCAAAACTTTCAAAATATAAATGTCCAGCATGGTTAGATGAAGGTCTTGCACAAATAATTGAAGGACACGCTAACCCAATACTCGCTCCATCTTTAAGACATTGGGCAAGTATAAATGATGTTTTTGACTTAAATGATTTAAGAGATGGTTTTACTACGATGGAAAATAGCGCAGTTCCTGCTGCCTATGCTCAATCTTACTTTGCAACAAGAATGCTTATACAAACAAAAGGTATAAGTGCTGTTACAAAATATTTAAGATTACTTTCTAAAGGTAAGACTAATGAGAGGTCATTTGAAGTCGCATTTAGAATGAAGCAACATGATTTTGAAAGAAGATTATCACGATCTATTAAGAGATGGGTTGATTCTGGGAAAGAAGAGATTTAGTCATCTAGACTTTCGTTAAATAATATTTGGTAAAATATAAATAGAAAATTTTAGGACTTAAAGGAGTGCTATGATTATTGGCAGATCCAGTCCTCCTTCGCGTTAAGCTACGGCGGACAAAATTTCACTACGTGAAATTTTGGATGCGGGGGCAGGATTTGAACCTACGACCTCCGGGTTATGAGCCCGACGAGCTACCAGACTGCTCTACCCCGCACATGGAATATAGCGAGTGATTAATAACATTGTAAATTTCTAAGTCAATAGCTAATCGAATACTAGGAATTAAAGAGGCTTTAAAAGCTATTTATTTTATAAGGATTCGTAATCTTTCACTTCTAGCATCTCACCAGGTCTTAATTTATCAAGCTTAAATGGACCATGAGAATACCTACACAACTCTAAAACTGGAGCACCTAAGTTTTTCATTATACGTTTAACAATATGTTTTCTGCCTTCAGTTAAACTCGCTCTAACTAAAGATTGATGAGAAGTTGGTTTGCTAAATAAATGCTCTAAGGAATTATCATATTTCATATTCATCAGTTTTGCACTAGCCATACCATCTCTTAACTCAAGTCCTAATTTAGCTTGCTTAATATCATCTTGATTAATTCCACCTTGAACTAAAAGGTAATAAACTCTTTCAGTTTCAAAACTTGGATGAAGCATTACATTTGCAAACTCACCATCATTAGTAAGTAACATTAACCCAAAAGCGTCCCTATCTAATCTACCTACAGGAAAAGCTCTAATATTAGTTTGTGCAACGTATGGTTTTAAATCTGTTTTATTATGAGGATCAGATAAAGTGCTAACCACTCCTTTAGGTTTATGAAAAAGGAATAATTTTTTACTTTCAAAATCTACTTTCTTATTATCAACTAAAACAATATCGCTATTAGGATCAATGATTTCACCCATAGCAATAACTTTTTGGTCATTTACTTTTACCCTGCCTTCTATAATGAGCTTTTCAGCTGCTCTTCTAGAACAAACTCCACTATGGGCTAAAAATTTTTGTAATCTCAATTTAGTCTTTTATAATTAGTCTGCTGGAGGCTATTCTTCTTCAGAATCGGCTTCTTTAAGAGAGACTTCACTTTCAGCTGGCTCACTTTCTAACTCTTTAAGCTCTCTAACACTTGGCAATTCAGACAAATCACTTAATCCAAACTTCTCAAGAAACACATCTGTTGTACCATAAAGAGCAGGAGTTCCTGGCGTTGTATCCCTACCTACTATTCTAACTAATTTAGCATCTAGTAAGGTCTTAACAGTTTGAATAGCATCAACTCCTCTAATAGCCTCAATCTCTGCTTTTTGAACAGGTTGTCTGTAAGCTATTATAGCTAGAGTCTCCGCTGCTGCTTTACTTAATCTTTTAGACCTTGCAGGTATTAACTTATTAATAGTCTTTTTTAAATCAGGAGCTGTTCTATACTGCCAGCTGTCTCCTATTTTAAAGATTGAAAAACCGTAATTCTCTATATCTAGATCTTTTTTTAAGTCCTCAATTGTATCTTCAATTTCATCTTCACTCTTATTACAAACTGAAGCGATTTTTTCAGTACTTAAAGGCTTAGAACTTACAAATAAAAGTGAACTTACTTTTGCCTTTAATGAAGAACTATTAATTTCTTGCTTATCCATTTTCTTCCTTTGCTGTATCTTCTTTTGCCGTATCTGATTCTTTTAAATTTTTATAATCATCAATTCTTACTAACTTACCTTCAGCAATTGCTAGTTCTTCTTCTAAATTATGAGTTGCAACTGATTTTGAAGAAGAAAGGTTTTCAATAGCTTCTTTTGCATCATCTAGACCTAAAATCATGCTAATATTTTGACTCTCTTGATTAACGGCTATTACACCTCTTTTCGCTAATTCCAGAACAGCTACAAATCCAGCAACTAAAGAATTTCTTAATTCGCTTTTCTGCTTTGATTTAGTCTGTTTATTTTTCTGTCTTGAAAAACCAATAACATTTGCAAGTAAACTAAAAAAACTAGATCTCTTTTTATCAACATTATTAATTTGAACTTTCTCTTCTGAATTAGAAAGTCCATCTAGAAACTTCATCATCAAATCAACAACAGATACTGGCTCCGCTAATATCCTTAGAGACTTAGCAGCGCTACCAATTCTACGCATTAAAGCGCTAAATAGATTACCTAAATCAAGACCATCTTCAGGCTCTGCATACATTTCTGCCGTAGGCTTCAGAGCTGACTTATCTTTTCGATTAAAGCAATCAACACCTAATTGAGGTAAATGCATTAGAGCTTCTGCTCTTAGCTTCGTTTTTTGAAACTCTACTAGTCTAGCTCTTAAACTCTCAAAGAATCTAAGAATTTCACTATCTCCATCATCTTGATCTAATTCTTCTTCTGCAGGTAATAAAGAACTTGATTTGATGCTTAATAAATTAGCCGCAATAACTATGTACTCTGAAGCTTTTTCTATATCTATCGTTTCTGCTTGTTCTAGAACTATTTCTAAATACTGTTCACAGATCTCAGACATTCTTACTTTTTCAAGTTCTAGTTCCTGTCTAGAGACTAAGTGAAGTAGTAAATCTAGCGGGCCTGAGAAGTAATCTAACTTTACATCAAATCTTGTAGCGTAATTTAGGGCAGTATTATTCATAAAGCATTATTTGACTCTGTAATTATATTCGAGCTTATTTTATGCTAGTTAAAGCAAAAGGTCTAGTATGTTATTATCAATAATAATTATAAGGCCTTATACTGTATTTTAATAGCTATTCTAAACTATTTAGATAGTCTTGCTCACTTAAAATATTTAACTCATCATTCATAAAACTAGTATAAAAACTCTTTCCATCTTTACTAGTATATTTTCTAAGGAAATACTTATTTCTTCTATCAGCTCTACTTACCCTTCTCTCATTAAGACATAGATCTGGTAGAGGAAGATTAAGTTTTTTGTAGAACTTAAACTCTAAAGGCATGACCTTGTAGGGCATTCCAGATTTACTACAAGCATAAGTCTCATCAGCGTGAGTCTCAGGCAATTCTTTTGGAAGTTCTGAAATATTATCTATACCAGGTTTTTGGTCTAGCTCATCGTTCCATTTATAACCTAGCTCAAGAGCTTCTTTTTTATCCATTGGCCAATAGAAATTAGCTGCTGTTTCGTTATAAGCAAAACTAGATAAATCGCTTGGAAAAAAACTTCCCCATTCCTTAGTTTCTTTCATATGTTCTATAATTTTAGCACTTATAGTTTCATACTCATGCTTAGTATATGCTTTATTTAAAATACAATTAGATTTTCTCTTTAAACCAATACAGCCTAAGTTATCAGAACAACTCATGCTCATCTCGCAGTACCTAAGAGCATTCGAATAAAATGTGTAGTAGCAACACATAATATCTGTGCTACCTCTTGTTACAGCAGAAGAAAATACTTCCTGACACCCTTTCCAGCCTGCAGAGTAACAACTTAGAACATCCTTGGAGTCAGCCCCTGATATACTATAATTAACGTCCTCACATCCGTGCTGATCGAAACTCATATAGCAATTTTTGCTATCATAAAGATGATCCCCAATACTGTTCTCACAATTAAGATTATGTAAAGCTCTATGACCTGCTGTGCTAAACATCTGATCAAAATACTCTAGGCCATGTTTCCAAGAACTTATTTTACCGCTAAAAATTTGATTTTTAATTTTGTTAAACTGCTCAGGACTAACTTTTTGATTAAATGCCCAGTATTTTTTATGAGAAAGGTTAGAACAACCTATACAGTTTTCACAACCAATTAACTGATAAGAAAAATAACAGTTCCTTGAATTCACGCACTCTTGACAATAAACACACTCATATAAATTCTTACAATCTATACATTCATAACAAAGAGTACTTTCATTTGTAACAGTTGAGTCAACTACATCTTCGTTATTCGCACACCAATAACTATAATGAGTATCCTCGCAATCTGCTATAAGAGAGCTCATATAACAATTTTTAGAATCCCTTATATGTCCGTTATAATCACAATTCTCAGACCTAAAAACAGATGTTCCCTCTCTTGGAACTTTTAATTGCAGTTGTTTATATTGCTCAAAAAAACTTTTAGAAAAATCAAAATCTACACCATAATCCATTGGCTCCCAAGCATCAGACCACCAATATTCATTATTATAAACTTTATACGGCGAATCTTGCTTGTAAGCACTAATGATAGAATCTCCAGTAGCATCGCATTTTCTTTTATGCAGCACTGTCTCGTTTCTAAAAGACATTAGTCTTCTAACTAGAGTTCTTGGGTTTTCAGGGTTATTTACATCGAAAATTTTGAGCAATCTTAAGGCTTTTTGAGGGTAAGAAATTTTTATAGAATTATCATGAAATAACATTAGATATCGATTCCATGCTTGCGCCTATAAATATTTGCACAATTCTTTGAACAACTTATTAAAGCATCTTCTTTTAAACACTCAATAGTAACCCTTGCAGGCTTTTCACAGTTAATACACTCTATCCAGTGCTCAGCAGGCTGACCAGTATGTGGGCATAAGGAATATTTCTTACTAGGTTTTAAATTTTTATCAACTGCTACTCTGTGATCAAAAACAAAGCACTCACCGTTAAAATGACCTTCAGGAAAATGTTCCAGGTACTTCAATATTCCGCCTTGGAGTTGATAGACTTCTTCAAAACCTAAATCTTCCATGATCAAAGCTGCTTTTTCGCACCTGATTCCACCAGTACAGTACATCAATACTTTTTTCTTCTTATCTAAATTTTGTTTTTCAACATACTCAGAGAATTCTTGAAAATTAACCAAACGAGGATCTAGGGCATCTTTAAATATTCCTAAATCAGTCTCATACCAATTTCTAGTATCAATTAAATTAACATCTTCATCTGATTCCATTACAGAATGCCAAGCTTTAGCATCTAAATGCTTACCGGTTCTTTGCAGTCTATTAGGTTTTTCTTTTGTAGTTACAATTTCTTCTCTAAGTCTAACTTTAAAGCGTGGGAATGCTTGTTTTTCACATGATGCGAATTTCACTTCGTTTACTTTGTAATTTGTATTTAAAAAATTTAAGATTTTAACTTCTTCATTTTGCTCAATACAAACCGTTCCGTTAATCCCTTCTGTTGCGAGAATTATAATTCCAGATAAATCATACTTGCTAAATTCTTTTTCTAAAGAACTTTTAAACATATCTAATGGCTGATTAGATAAATCTACAAAATTATAAAAAGAACAAATTCTGTAACTCATAAAGACTTTCTACCCTCAAAAGCATATCTGAGCGTGATTTCATCTGCGTATTCTAGTTCTCCCCCCTTAGGCAGGCCTTGTGCAAGACGAGTGATTGAAATTGGCATTTCTGAGATATGGTCAGCAATATAAAATGCAGTAGCATCCCCTTCTACTGTTGAGCTAGTAGCTATGATAAGTTCACTTATTTTAGGCTCACTATTTTTAATTCTCTGAAAAAGCTCGCTAAGTTTCAGCTTTTCAGCCCCAATCCCTTTCATCGGAGACCAAAGCCCATGAATTACATGATACTGACCTCTATATCCCCCAACTTGTTCTAGAGCGATTACATCTACAGGTTTTTCTACAACGCAAATAGTATCTTTTTTCCTACTCTCATCAGAGCATACTGAGCAAAGTGCATCTTCAGTAATTGCAAAACATAAATCACATAATTTAACATTCAGTCTTACTTCTTCTAAACTTTCTTCAAGAGCTTTAAGATCCTCTTTGCCTTTTGATAAAAGATGTTGAACCAATCTTAGAGCTGACTTCTCACCAATAGATGGCAGTTTTGTTAACTCATTAACTAATTTTTTTACAGAATTTGGCAGAAATGAAGTTCTCATTAAGACGGCCTTGCATTATGCTTTTGTCCTAATTCAAAAAGATAAGGGAAATTAAAAATTCCAGTATCGTGACCGTCTCCCCAACGCATACCAATTGCGTAGTTCCCAACAAGCCAAATCTTTTCTAATTTTAATTCATCTTCACTAGAAGCTTCAACAATACTTAAACGAGATTTTCCTGATAAGGGTTTATCATGAGAAGTATCCCCTCTTTTCATTAAACTCGTTGCTGAAGGACAGTTCTTTCTTAAAGTTTCACTATTAAGAACATGGACAGCACCATTGTCCCATTCAATTTGGAGACCATCTTCGCCTAATCTTTTTACCTCTTTAGGAAACATCGCTTTTAGATAACATCTTTATTATTACTAGAAATATCTCTATAGATTGTAAACAAGTATACACCAAGTAGCATTAAAGGAATACTTAGTATTTGTCCCATATGCAGCGGAAGACTAGCAGCGAAAGGAGCCTGAGGCTCTTTAGTATACTCAAGTAAAAATCTTGCAGTGAAGACTAAAAAGAAGAATGCTCCTAGCAACTTACTAGGCTTAATCTTTCCTGCTGATTTAGAATACGCCCAATATAACAGAGCAAAAATTGAGAGATAAGAAATCGCCTCATATAACTGAGTTGGATGGCGTGGTAAAAAATCAATTTTTGTAAAAACAACAGACCAAGGATATTGAGAAGGAATTCCTAAAATTTCAGAATTAAAAAAATTTCCTGTTCTAATAAAAGCTCCACCTAATGCAACTACTATAGATAATCTTGAGAGTAGCCAAACATAAGAAAAATCTTTATACTTTTTTACAAAGAACCAAATAGATAAAAGTATTCCAATACTAGCGCCGTGACTAGCTAAACCCCCTCTCCAAAATTTAATTATTTCTATTGGATTACTTAAATAATAATTAGCTTCGTAGAATAAACAATGCCCAAGTCTTGCACCTAATAAAGTTCCAATCACCATATAAGTTAATAAAGGATCTAGAGCTTCAGTTGATTTATTCTCTAACTTAAACATTTTTTGCATAAGGTAAAAACCAAGCAAAAAAGCGAGCGCGAAAAACAAACCATAATACCTAATTTGCACTAATCCTAAATCTAACAAGACAGGACTTGGCCCCCAATTTAGATATCCTATAGCTTGCATTTCATTCATTATAGCTTTGTTGGATTCGCAACACCTGGATACATAACTTCAGGGTCAAAAACTTTTTCTTTCTCAGTAAATTCTAGTTTTAAATCTTCTTTATTTTTAAACTCTTTACCAAAAGGAACACTTCTATAGAAACAAGATCTATAGCCAACATGACAACTTGCCCCATTTCCTAACACTTCAACTCTTAACCAAATTGAATCTTGATCATCATCAACAAGAAGCTGTTTAACTTTTTGAATCAAGCCACTAGTAGCCCCCTTTCTCCAAATCTGCTCCCTACTTCGACTATAATAATGAGCTTCACCAGTAGAGATAGTTTGCTCCAATGCTTCCTGATTCATATACCCAAGCATCAAAGCTTCACCACTTGAGTAATCAGTTGTAATAGC
>CAYOZL010000049.1:0-17921 GCA_964408435.1 uncultured Bdellovibrionales bacterium
TAACATATATATTATATAGATCTTACCATGAGACTATCGAAAGTGACTATGATATTGCCCTGTTAAAATTAATTCAATTATTACAAGATTTTAGAATATTGAGATTTACATAGTCAGCTTAGGTAGAGTGAGTATGTAAATAATTTTCTAAGTTATTTTTTAACAATTTTTTAGATTACATAGTCACTATGGGCAATTAAGTGAGAAAGAGATATTTGTTTGTATTTTAGTGGGCTTAAATATTTATTTTTTAATCAGGATGAGTAATCTAAACTTTAGGCTCTGAAATTACTTTTACTTGAGTAATCTCTCTAAGCCCTAAGATCCCATGTTCTCTTCCCATGCCAGATTTTTTATACCCACCAAAAGGATTTGAATGGTGCCAGTGGCTAGTTTGGTTTATTTCAACTGTGCCAGCTTCTAGTTTAGAAGCAACTCTTTTTGCTCTTTCTAAATTTTTTGAAAAAACCACTGCTCCTAAACCATATTCAGTGCAATTTGCTATTTCAATTGCTTCTTCTTCTGTTTTAAAGGGGATAACAGAGAGTGAAGGGCCAAAGACTTCTTCTTTCCAAATTCTCATATTAGTATTTAGATTAGTAATAATAGTAGGCTCAAAATAAGCACCATTTAATTTATTAGAGGGTTTACCGCCTGTAATAATTTTAGCGCCTTTATCTACAGCATCATTAATTTGAGATTCAATTAACTCAAGCTGTCTTTTAGCACTTAGTGGCCCAATATCCGTATTTTCTAAATCATTAGAGTTAAAATTTTTATTTTCTAAGAATACTTTTAGCTTTTCTAGGGTTTCATCAAATATAGATTCATGAACTAAGAGTCTTTTAAGAGCATCGCAACTTTGACCACAGTTACCAAAGCGCTTAAAAAATATTTTATCCAAATATTCACTTATATCAATATCTTCAAAAACAATAGTCGCATTTGAGCCACCTAGTTCTAAAATTGATTTTACAAACTTCTTACCTGCTTTTTCAAAAATATTTTGTCCTGCTACCGTGCTTCCAGTAAACCAAATTAAATCAACTTGTTGATCTAATAGAAATTTCCCCTCTTCTCTATCTCCGTATATCTGTGTGAAAATATCAGCTGGTAAGTTAGCTTCTTTAAAAGCTTGATCAAGTATTTTTCCAGTTAGGGGACATTCTTCTGAGTGTTTAAACACCACTGTGTTACCAACGAGTAAGTTAGGAACAATTCCCCATAAAGCCATTTGAAAAGGGTGATTCCAAGGAGCAATTACTGCTGTTACTCCGTAAGGTTCATAATAGATTTTGTGAATACTAGATTTGTCTTCATGAGTTTTTTCAGGAAGTAGTGCTTTGTTAGAGTTTTCTAAATACCAAGAAAAAAGCTCCATTCCTTTTTCAAATCTAAATTTTGCATCTTTTAGAGTTTTACCTACTTCATTTGAAACAGTTTGCTGGATTTTTTCAGATTGATTTTCAAAAGCTTTATATAGTCTTAAGAGATGATTTTTCCGTTCTTCAAGACTTAACTTTGACCAAGTTAAAGTGGCTTTTTTTGCTAATTTTACTGCATTGCTTATTTCTTCTTCAGTGCTTGCAGTAACTTCACCTAGTTTTTCATATCCTTTGCCAGGATTAGTAGAGATAATCGTCTTCATTTTTTTAGTGAGAAAAGTGTAAATTTATAAATATTGTAGTAAATTATCATAAAGACATAGACATTGAAACGCACATTGGAATTAGAGCTTAAATGAAAGACAATATTTTTATAGGACAAGAAGATTTTAATTTGGACAGAAAACCAAAAATTGGAGTCTTGCTTACAAATCTTGGCACGCCTGATGCGCCAACAAAAAAAGCACTAAAAGTTTACTTAAGAGAATTTCTTTCTGATCCAAGAGTAATAGAACTACCTAAGTGGAAATGGCAACCGATATTAAAAGGAATTATTCTAAATACTAGGCCGAAAAAAGTAGCAGAAGCTTATGAAAGTATTTGGACAGATGAAGGTTCTCCTTTATTAGTCATTACTAATAATCAGGCGAAATTACTTAAGGAAAATCTAGACGATATAGAAGTTGCAGTAGGAATGCGTTACGGAAATCCTTCAATAGCATCAGGTCTTAGAGAGTTAAGAGATGCAGGAGTGGAAAAGATTTTACTGTTACCGATGTATGGGCAGTACGCATCCGCAACAGCTGGCTCTACATTTGATGCAGTAGCTGACGAGTTAAAAACTTGGCGTTGGGTGCCAGATTTAAGAACAGTGATGCAATTTCATGACGAAGATTTTTATATTAATTCTCTAGCGGAAAATGTAAAAAAACATTGGAAGAAAAACGGAAAGGCAGAAGTTTTTTTAATGTCTTTTCACGGAATTCCTAGAAGGTATTTTTTAGGAGGAGATCCTTATTTTTGTCATTGTCAAAAAACTGCAAGATTATTAGCTGAGAAATTAGGAATTACTGATTATGTTGTTTCTTTTCAGTCTCTTTTTGGAAAAGAAGAATGGATTAAGCCTTATACTGAACAAGCCTTAAAGTCTTTAGCTAAATCAGGAGTTAAATCAGTCGATGTTATCTGTCCCGGTTTTCTAGCAGACTGTCTAGAGACAATAGAAGAAATAGAAGAGGAAAATAAAGAATATTTTCTAGAAGCAGGTGGAGAAAAATTTTCATATATACCAGCTTTAAACGATGATAAGTATTTTATCCTAGGTCTTTCTCACTTTGTTAAAGAGCAGTTAAAAGGATGGGAATTTAAGCAAAGAAAATCTCAGGAATACTGTGAACATGCACGTTTTAAACAAGGCGGTGATATAGTTGACTTAGTTTAATTTTCAGTTAGCTAGCTTCGCTTAATTTTACTAAAAATCAATCTAAGTCAACTATATATTGTTTTTCACTGCGTTCGGCAATATACTAGTCAAGATTTAAACGTAAAACTAAATCATGACTAGTATAAATAAAAGGAAGAAAGCATTTTGTATAAAGTAGCTGTTGCAGGCTCAAGTGGCTTTGTTGGAAGCGCTTTGCTTCCTAAGTTAGCTAAAGAGTATTCAGTTGTTGCTCTTACAAGAGGAGACATTCCTGATCAAAAAAATATAAGTTGGGTTAAATGTGATTTATTCTCTCTTTTAGAAACTGAAAAAGCATTAGAAGGAGTAGACTTTGCTATATACTTGGTGCACTCAATGTTACCCTCTGCTCAATTAACACAAGGTAAATTTCAAGATTTAGACTTATTAGTAGCAGATAATTTTGCTAGAGCTGCTGAAAAAAATAAAATTAAACAAATTATATATGTAGGAGGAATTATTCCTTCTAATCAGAGTTTATCTGCACATTTAAAAAGCAGAAAAGAAGTAGAAGATGCGCTAGCTTTTGGAAAAGCAGAGTTAACCACACTACGTGCTGCAATGATTACTGGAGCAAATGGCTCTTCTTTAAATATAGTAATTCGTTTAGTTCACAATTTGTCAATTATGGTTTGTCCTTCATGGACATCTAAGAGCAGTCGGCCTGTGGATTTAGAAGATGTGGTTGATTCAATAGTCCATTTAGTTGGAAAACAAGAGCATTTTTCAAAAACATATGACTTAGCTGGAGCAGATGAGGTTACTTACCGAGAAATGATGTTAGAAGTAGCTAAGCAAACAGGTCGAAAACTAAAAATATTTTCACTTCCTTTTTCTACTCCTGGTCTTTCAAGAATATGGGTTTCTTTAATAACAGGAGCTCCAAAAAATTTAATAGCACCATTAATTTCTAGCTTAAAAAATGAGATGTTGCCTGATGAAAAAATGATTTTGAAAATACCGGGTAAGAAATTTATAGGATTTTCTGCTTCCTTGAAAAAAGCTCTTTCAGTTAGTTATAAACTAAAACCAAGAGCATTCACATTACCAGAGAGTGAAAAAAGAAAAAAAACAGTACGTTCCGTTCAAAGAGTTTTCTTGCCTAAATATTTAACGGCAAGGCAAGCATCTGAAAAATATGTAAATTGGTTACCTCTTTTTCTTAAACCTTTTTTAAAAGTAGAATTAACAGGGGATGATTGTAGTTTTAATCTTCCATTTTTTAATTTGAAATTATTAGTACTTAGAAAATCAGAACAAAGAAGTAGCGAGAATAGACAGCTGTATTATATCATTAGTGGTTTATTGGTAAAACCTAGAACAAGAGGCAGGATAGAGTTTAGAACAACTTATGATAATAAAAGTTTAATAATTGCTATCCACGACTATAAACCAACTCTTCCTTGGTATGTTTACCGTTTTACTCAGGCAATTTTGCATCTATGGGTGATGAAAAATTTTGACTCTTATTTAAGAGATTCTGACTTCCAAAATTCTTAGCTGCAGAGTTTTTAATATTAGAGCTTTTTATTTCAAATTTTCTAGTTAATGAATCGTCTTCGTATGCACTTTTCTTTGAAGGCTTTTTTATTAGTCTATTTCTTGGTGATAATCGACTAGGAATAATAACATTGTTATTTTGAATAACTACAGTTGTTTTATTACTGTCTTCTTTTTCAGATTTTTTACTTAGCTCTTCTTCTTTTAGCTCTGTGATTCTTTCTTGGCTAATTATTTCTTTTAGCTCTTTATTTGCTGATTTAACTTTTTTATCGCAGTCAGTAAGAGAATCGTTTTTACACTCTTGCTCAATCAGTTCAATGTTGTAGTTGATGTCGTGATTTCTTTTAGCTTTGATATTAAGCATGCGTAAGTCATGAAGAAGCGATTCTTTTTTTGAATTATCTACATAATTTAATTTTGTTTTTTTAGTAGCTACAGTTGTTTTTTTCCCGATCTCATCGCACGGCTTGTTTGTCATAATACCATTGCAATTTTGAAAGCTATTTTGAGCAAATGCATTGAAACTAATTAGAATAAAAATTATATATTTGAGCATGCCATAATTTATACGAATAAAAGCATTTATGACAACTGTGTATTTTTTTCTTGGCTATTTTGCGAGTAATGCTACTTGCATTGCTTGGTGAAAAGTTCTTTTTCTCATTAGGCTTTTAATTGTCTTATTAACAGAGCCTTGCCACTTTTCTCTTGGTAATTCAGAAGCTTTGTTTTCAAAGTTTACATCACTAATGCTATCTCTTTGAATAACAAGAGGGCCAAAAGCAATATTAAAGCTATTTTTTAAACTAATTTTTCCATTAAGTTCTATCTGGTCAAGAGTATCTGTAAGTAATTCTAATCTTTTTACCAAAGCATCATTGAGAGTTTTTAGATATAGAAAATTTTGAATATCATTTCTAGTATTCTTATGCATTCTGTTAGTAAAAGCATGATCTATGTTTTTAATAGTAGCTTGAGTTTGGTCTACTAACTTAATTATTGAGTCTTTAGTTTTGTGTAATTCCTCAATTGGATTTTCTTTGAATATTTCTATTGCAGGTCTTATCCCTTCTACTACTTTTTCTTCTTTAACTGTTGTCTCTTGTGGCATTTTAACTTGAGTGTAGACTTTAGTATTTTGCTTGCCAAGTGCAACAAATTTTTGATCGGAGTAATGCTTCTTTCTTTTTCTAGCAATTTCTTCTTTTGCTAGTGTGCTTTTTATCGATGTCTTTTTATTGTTAGATATTGAAGTTTGCTCATCTTGTTTCATAATAAATGAAAGAAAGAGGTAAAAAGATGTGAAAACAAAAGTTAGCAATAGTATTGTAGCAATTGAAGCTATAATTGTTAGTTTAAATAAGAAACCTAATATAGAGCCACCTATTGTAGATAGGGCTAAGATGTAGCCGATTTCAAATATATTTTTGTTTAGTATGTTCACATATACCTATCTGCTTTTCACATAGAAATCATTCAAAACAGAGCTAAGTAGCTATATATGTTGGTTATTTTTACTCTCTAAATTCTCTAATAAAGGCGTCTACTAGCAATAATAAGAAAGCAGCTAGTATAAAGTATAGTTTGTAATAAGTAGTCTTTTCCTTAACTAAGTTCTTAGCAGTTAGCTCTTCAGGGTTTAGCTCTCCTTTAGTTTCTTCTGCTAGATTCTGTAAGTAATCTAAATTTAATCCTACTTTCTCTTCTTTTTTATCAACGTTTATTCCAATTTCAGGAAAGCCTGTTCTAGCAGATTTCAGAGATAGGAAGTAATCACCAGATTCTTCAATTTTTGTTTTGGCCTTATATCTTCCAACACTTACTTGTTTAAAGTTAACTTTGGTTCTTTTTATGCCTGTTTTTTTTGTTCCTAGTTTTAAATTTGCAGATAAGTCTCTTGTATAAGATTTGTTAAAAATTGCTAAATCTAAATTCAACTCATTACCAATTAGCTTATGTCTAAGTTCAAATTCTATATCCTTATTTTTATCTTTAGTGCTTAAGCTATTAAATATATCAGACCAGAATCTAGAAAAGTTTTTCCACCTAAGCCAATTAATAGCCCAATTAGAAGTTAGATCTGAAGTATATGAAACTACTTTACCTCTTTTGTATTTCCAAGAAGAAAGAATCGGAAAAGAGGTTTTACCTTCTTTAGTTATTAGTTCTTGATTTGAGCCTTTTTTAGCTTTGGTTTCTACAAAGCCTTTTAAGCTAGGATAGTTAGTAATTCTAGTGCTCTTAACGCCATTTGGGCCTTGATTTACAGCAAAGTTAGTTTGCTTAGTTTTTTCTTGTTTTACATTTACATTTATATCTTCAACAAATATCTGAGGGAGTGA
This sequence comes from uncultured Bdellovibrionales bacterium, assembly GCA_964408435.1. GTDB lineage: Bacteria > Bdellovibrionota_C > UBA2361 > SZUA-149 > CAYOZL01 > CAYOZL01. The sequence goes on from CAYOZL010000049.1 coordinate 6,693, forward strand.
AGTAGCGTTTACAGTATGGTAAAAAGCTCCTTTGCCTGATTTAGCAAGTAGCTTTAAAAATGGAACATTAGCCTCAAGTCCTAGAGCAACTGTTGATACTGTAATTCCTTTTTGTCCAAGTTTTCTTATTTCATTAAAATATAAATCACTACTAAGTGGAAATTTACCATCACTAAGAACGATAATATGTTTTCTACTAGCTGGGCTACTGGCTAATTTTTGTCTTGCTGCTGAAAGAGCAGGTAGAAGATTTGTTTTACCTACTGCTGTTAAATTTCTTAATCTATTTTCTGCACTAGCTTTTACCGTAGAAATTTTCTCAATATCTATAATGACAAAAGGAGCATGGTCAAAACCAATAACTGTAATGTAGTCATCAGGCTTTAATGAATTAATAGATGAAAGAGCTGCTTTTTTTGCGGATCCAATTTTATTTTGTTGAATCATGCTACCAGACTTATCTAGCACTAAAGCAATAGCGTTTATCAATCTTCTTTGTTTCTTTTTAGGTGGGCTGAAAGTTAGAGGTGTAATAGTTTCTAGTTCAGTATTTTTATACCCTCCTTGAGCGTAGCTTCTATTTCCTCCAATTGTAAGTAGGCTACCGCCTTTTGCCACATAGTTTTTCAGATTTGGTAAAAACTTAGATGGCAAGCTTGCTTTTGAAATATTGTTTAATATTACATTTTTATATTTAGATAGATTTGTAGGAATTTTATCTTTTGCTATATAGCTCTCTGTCTTAAATCCTTTAAGCTTTAGTAGCTTTACCATTGTTTTTTCATAAGCTTTGCTATGAGAAAGCACTAAAACTTTAGATTGTTCTTGAGCATTCACCCAGCTAGAGATCTTATTGCTATCAAGTTCAGCTACGATCTTATGTTTACCACCCTTTATTTTAGGAGAGATAAAAGTTACTTTTTTGCTGGAGCTTGGAGCAATATTTACAATTTTTGTATCTACTAATTTATCATCTATTTTTAATAGAATTTTTTTGCTAACTGTTTTATCTGTATTATTTCTAGCACTAATTAAGATATTAGTTTTTGTCTCTGCTTTAATTAAGCTTTCATTTTCAATATTAATTAACTCAGTTTCATTTTCTTTATATAAACTATGCTCAGTAATTATAGGAAAAACTTTAAGACTATTTAGTTTTACTGCATCTTGTTCTTGACCATCAGAAAACAGTAAAACAGAGGAAGTGTAGTTTTTTATTTGCTTTAAAGACTTTGAAATATAGCTTTGCTTAGTGTTTAGCTCACTAGAGTTATTAGAAAGCAAATCATAAACTTCTTGTGCGCTTTGATCTTTTTCTATTTTTATATAATTTTTTGATAGATTATCGGAAAAAGTAAAAGCTTTAATTTCATAATCATTAGAGTAATTAATAGCTTTATCAATTAAAGCTAACTTAGTTTTCTTGCTTAAGCTTTCTGACCAATCAAATGCAGTGTAGAGAACATTTGAAGAGTCTTCACTTTTTTTAAGAGGGTTTGCTAATGCTAATAAGAGTAAACTTAGAGCAAGTAGTCTTAATAGCGTAATTTGTTTTCTTAAGAAAATTAGGCAAAGCAGTAATATTGGAGCTATTATTTTTAAAGAAGCTAGGTCTTCAAAAATAATATTTTCCAAAAATGTTTTTAAAGCCTGTTCAATCATTTTTTCTTCTTAAAATCATTTCAATAAGTAAAAAGAAAATACATGCATATATTAAATATCTCCATAAATTAGATTCTTTTTTCTTTTCTTTATTCTCACTTAATTCAATCTCTTGAATGTGTCTTTTTGATAAATTAGATTCTTCTTCATGAAAGTTATTAACTGCTAGTGCTCTATTTTCTGGTGAAAATAAATAAATTCCAGGAGTCTCTACTTTTATTTCTTTTAAGTCTTTTAAAACATCTTGCTCAGGAGTTATAACTATAGAGTTATTATAAATTTTTATTTTATCAGAAGTGTTAGTGCTAATACTCTTATTTTGATCCAGCCATTTAATAATATTTACCAATAAAATACTTAGAGTTGGAGTCTTTAATCCTTCATATGGTAATAGCTCTATTCCACTAAGCGCAACTGGTACAGAGTTCTTTATACCAACGGTAAGTAAAGAGCCTTTTTCTGAATTAATTATTGAGCTAGACCATAGTGGAGGATCTATATTAACAGCATCAATAGATTTTATTAAGTTTAGTTTTAAATAAGAATTAATAACATGGCTCTTGTTCCAGTAAGTTATATTAACATCACTTCTATTACTTGTTTTAAGCTCTGAAATAGAGTCTTCAGATTTATCTAAACCAGCAGGTAAAATATATAGAGACGGTATTTTTGGAAAAATTTTAGGCACAACACGGTGAAAAATTAACAGTGAATATTCTTTTCCATCGTATTCGCTCTTTTTTGTGATTTTTAGGCTATCAATCTTATTTAAGCCAAGTAGCTTATTACTACTGCCAATTTCTTGTTCACTAATTAAAAGAGCGTTGCCTGTTTTTTGAGGGGCGTTTACTATCCAGGCGTAATTATCATTTTTGATTGAGTCTTCATTAGAAGTACTCACTGAAATTTTATAAGCAGTGCCTGCAGAAACTGGCTTATATTTATATTGATAAGATGTTTTTACTTCTACTTGTCTATTATCTAGTACCTCAATAAGATTTCCACTAAAATCAATTTTTTCCAATCTAATACTTACTAGCGCGTCTTGATGACTTAAATTTGCTATAATTTCTTGGTCTTTGATTTTAGCATCAAGGATAAATAAATTTTTTCTTTTTTCACCTATTGTAAAGGATTTAATTTTATCATTTAAGCTTTCTTGTTTTGAAATTATTTCCTTATCAGAGTAAATCCATATTTCATCAAAGTTAGCTTTGTTATTTATTTCTTCTAGCTCTTTATTTATTTTATCTGGAGAGTTTGGATTAGAAATATTAAATATCTTGTACTTATCTCCTTTTTTATTTTCCTCAAACTGCTCTTTAGCTAGACCTATTCTAGTTTTACCATTTTCTTCTAGAGCTGACATACTTAAGGAGTTATCAAAAACAACAGCAATGTCTTTATCTTTATTAGTCGGCAATGCCAAAGCTAAGCAAAGTAGACAAAGCGCAAGTAATTCTATGTAGAATCTAAGTGGAAGTTTTATTTTCTGTTTTTTTCTAGGCTTTAGTTTTAATTGTTTTAATAAAATAGTACTCGAGACTATTTTTTTTTTAGCACTTACTTTTTTACGATACGCAAAAATTAGAAAAGGACAAAGACCTAAAAGAGCCAAGCCTATTGGGTTTAGAAAGAGACTTAAAAGTGAACTATTTAGTAAACCAGAAAGCATATTAACCAATAAGTCCTTTATTTAGAAACTTATGAAAGAGCACATCGCTTATTGTTTCATTAGTAATTACTGGAATTAGGTTAATATTAGATTTGTTACAGTAGAGTTCTAAAAGCTCAAAATGTTTTCTATAAATCTTTTTATATTCTTCTATTGAGGAGCTATCTAAGCTAAGTTCAACTACTTCTCCAGTTTCACTATCTGCTACATTTAAGCTACCTATTTCTGAAAAGTCGACTTCTTGTGTGTCTTGAATATGAATTATATTTAATTCAAAGCCTTTTGCTCTTAAGTAATCTAGTCCACTAATAACTGGTTCTATATCGCATAGAAAATCTGAGATGATATAACAAACTCCTGGAATACGTTTAGATTGCATTGCCGCCCTAAGAGCATTTGGCCAAGCAAAAGAGCTTACTGTTTCTGTCTCTGTTACTTCTTTAGCTAGTCTATTAAATAGTCTAACGCCTCGTACTTTAGGAATTCTTTTTTTATTCCCTAAAAAATTAAAATTTATATTATCTCCGTTATTAAGTGCAGTGTAGCTAAGAGCTAAACCTAAAGATTTAGCATAAGAAAATTTTTTTTCTGTATGAATCATAGATTTACTAGAATCTATTAATACTGAAACACTTAAGTCTTGCTCTTCTCTAAATTGCTTTAGATAAATTTTATCTGTTCTTCCGTAAACTGCCCAGTCGATATATCTGTAGTCATCCCCTGGGGCGTAAGATCTATGGTCATCAAATTCTAGACCATGGCCTTTTCTAAGTGAGCGGTGTTGCCCTTGTCTAGAGCCGAGAAAAGTTCTTCTTGATTTAAGTTGTAATGCTTCAAGCTTTTTTAGAACTTTAGTGTCTAAGAGCTCAATCAACTTGCGTCCTTAACTTCAGAAATGATTTTATCAGCAGTAACTCCGTCGGCTTCAGCTTGAAAATTTAAAATCATTCTATGGCGAAGAGCCGGAATAATTGCAGTTTTTATATCTTCGTATGCAATATTCGCTCTACCATCTAAGAGCGCAAGAACCTTGGATATCATCATTACTGCCTGAGCTCCTCTAGGACCAGGGCCGAATTTTACATATTGGTTTACTAAGGAAGTGCAAGTATTACTATTTGGATCAAGGCTAAAAACCATACTGACTAGAACGTCTTGTACTGCAGGTGCTACCATTACTTGTTTTACTAGCTCTCTCATTTGCAAGATTGCTTTTGTGCTATCCGCTTCGTTTGCAAATGCTTTAATCTTGGCCTGTTTCTTTCCAGTCGTACGATTTAGAATTTCATTTAACTCACTGGCACTAGGAGGGGCTACTAAAAGTTTAACTAAGAATCTATCTAGCTGGGCTTCTGGTAGTGGGTAAGTACCTTCTAGTTCAATTGGGTTTTGAGTCGCTAGAACGAAAAATGGTTGCGGTAATTTATGAGTGTGGCCTAAAACAGTTACCTGCTTTTCTTCCATTGCCTCTAAAAGAGAAGATTGAGTTTTAGGTCCTGCTCTATTTACTTCATCCGCTAGAACAATATTTGCGAAAATAGGCCCGGGCTGAAATTTAAAAGTTCTTTTATTATTTTCATCTTCAGAAAGAACTTGAGTACCTGTAACGTCACTTGGCATTAAATCAGAAGTGAATTGAATTCTTTTAAAACTTAGACCCATGCACTCAGCAATTGATCTAACTAATAAAGTTTTACCAAGTCCAGGCGCTCCTTCTAGTAAAGTGTGGCCACCAGCGAATATAGTAGCAAGAGTAAGTCTAATCGTGTCCGATAAACCAACCATTACTTTTCCCATTTCGTTTTCTAGGAGCTCAAAATTTTCTTTAAATTTATTTATATCTTCTTGTTTCATGCTCATATTTATTACTTTATTATGTCAATATATTCCAGTGGAATGGGTTGTTCTTTACGAGTAAGGCTAGATTTAGGTTTTATAAAATCTTCTTGTTTAATTTTGTCGGTTATTTTTTCTTTCCCTAAGACTTTTTCTAATCTACCTAGCTCTTTAATTTTAATATCTTTATTTGATTTATTAATATTAATTTTTTCTTTTTTAGCATCTTTTATATCTATTTTCTTTTTTACAGAGTTATCTCCTTTGTCATTTTTTTTCTCAGATGAATTTGGTTTTTTTGCGCTATCTTTACTTGCTTGTTTATCCTTAGATTCTTTCTGCTCGTTTTTACTACTACTCTTCCCTTGATTTTTCTTTTCTATTTTCTTTTTAAGCTCATCTAGTTTCTTTTCTACTTTTTTCTTTTGAGCTTTATTAGCCTCTTTATTCTTAGCTTGATTCTTAGATTTGTTTTGCCCAGATTGTTTTTGTTCTGAGTTTTTTTGTTTGTTGTTTTGATTCTTTTGGTTTTCTTTGTTCTGCTTGCTTTTATCTTGTTCTTTTTTGTTTTGTTGGTCGTTCTTTTTCTGACCGCTTTTATTTTGCTCGTTGTTATTTTTTTGATCTTTGTCTTTTTGATCTTTATTTTTCTGCTGGTTATCTTTTTGTTTATTCTCTTGCTGTGAGTTCTCTTTATTCTGACCGACTTGCTTTTTTTGATCCTTCTTGTTTTTTTCTCCTTTAGAATCACCGCCTGATTTATTGTTTTTATCAGAATTCTTATTAGAGTTTTGTTTTGAAGATTTATTTTGTTCTGATTTGTTCTGTTTTGATTTATTCTGCTCTGACTTGCCTTGTTCTGAAGGTTTTTTACTATCTGATTTTTGATCTTGGGCTTTATTTTTTTGCTCGCTTTGTTTTTGGTTTTGACCAGAGCCTTTATTTTTAGAGCCCTGCTTTTTAGATTCTCCTAGGCCAGTTTGGTTCTTTTTTTGTTCTTGCTTTTTTTGCTGTTGTTGCTTCTTCTTCTCTTGTTCTTTTTTTTGCTGTTCTTTCTTTTTTTCTTTTTCCTTTTTCTTTCTTTCTTTATTTTTAATTTCTTGAATTTTTTCTTTAGCTTTATGACTATATAAGCCCTTATCTTCAAGTACTTCTGCTAGAGTGTTTAAGTCTTTTAGCTCTTCTTCGCTTAATTCAGGGCTTTCTTCTATTAACTTTAGAATCTCTTTAGCTTCTTTTTTACCTTCAGTAATAGAATTTAGGCGAAAGCTTTTTGCATCAGAGTGAAAAAATAAGATTAAAAAAATTGCTGCTAAGCTAAAACCTAAAGCAATTAAGCTTTGTTTGAAGAGTCTTACGCTATAGAAGCTTTCATCTTTTAATTTGCTTAAGTTCTTCTCTAATTGTTTTTTTACTAATGTATTTCCAATTTCATTATTTTCTGACTGAAGTAAGCTTATAAATCTTTCTTTAGTATTTAACTTATTATCTAAGTACTTAGCAGCTTGTGAATCTGTAGGAATCGGAACAAGCTTATACATTGAAAAAAACATTTTACTTATTAATAAGCCAAACAGGGAAAATAAGGGGATGATTAATGCAGGTTCAATGAAATCGTAAAAAATATATGTTAATGCAATTAATGAAAGAGGCATTAATATAAATACGCCTAAATTTAATAACTTTGATAAGCTGAATTGCTTTCTTATTTTTTCTATTAAAGATTTAGCGTCTTGCATTATTTAGACCCTGAATTAATGAAGTGCCCCTAAGCTAGTTTTGAGCTTTAAGCTTACTTTGATGCTCTTTAAAAGAGGTTGAGTATTCCACACTACCGTCTTTCTTTTTAAGGAAGTATAAAGAATCAGTTTCTGCAGGAAAGAGTGCAGCATAGATAGAAGCAGCTGAAGCCGAGCAAATAGGAGTAGGAGGCAGGCCAATATTAATAAAGGTATTATAAGGAGTTTCTTCAAGCATATCATTATCACTTAGTTCTTCTTTTAAGTCAGGCACTCCATATCTTAGCGCTTTTTTGCTTTGTAGTTGCATCCCTATTTTTAGACGATTGTGATAAACAGATGATATTGCGGCAAGCTCAGTAGAGCTTTTTCCTGCCTCTTTATCTATTAAAGAAGCTAGTACTAGTATTTCATAAGGCCTATATCCTAGCTCATCTGCTCTATCTATCCATTTAGGAATTTTTTTATCAAGGGCAACTTTGGACTGGTTTAGAAGTTTTTTAATTAGCTCTTCAGGAGCTCTTGGTTTATTGAATTCATATTTTCCTTCAATTAAATAGCCTTCAGGAATATATGCTGGAATACCTAGTTCACTCATTAATCTCGGGTTTTTAAATGCATCAAAAGCTTCTTCTTTAGTAAGTAAGTTAATTTTTGAAATACTTTCTGAAATTTCTTTTATAGTTTGGCATGGTTTTATTTCAAGAGTGTAATTAATTGTTTTTCCAGAAAGTAAAGATAGAACAATTGATTTTGGAGTTTGGGATGGAGAGATTGAATATTCACCTGCAGAAATTTTTTTATTTTCCTGTTTTTTTGCAAACCATTTAAAGGCATAAGCGCTATTAACTAATTTTTTATTTTTTAAGTTTTTAGCAATTTGGTCTAGTGTAGCACCTGCTTCAATTACAAATTTAGTTTTGTTAGTAGCTTTGTAATTAACAGGAGATTGGAAGTTCTTTTTAAACCAGAATAGAGCAATAAAGCCGATTAAGAGTAGGGGCAATAGGACTACGCCAATTTTGCCTAGGACTACAAAAAAATTAAAAACTTTATTCTTCATATATTTTTTATACTAATTCGTAGCTAGTATATTGCCGAAAGCATTTGGATACAACAATATAGTTGAGCTACTTAGTTTTTAATAGACTCTAGGTAGCTTTGTAAGATTAGAGATGCAGAGGCCCTATCTCTAGCATTTGCTCTATCTTTGTTGAGTAGCTTACTGCCTATTAGGCTTCTTTCTGCTTCTACACTGCTAAACCTTTCATCCCATTGTTTAATTTCACAATTATGACAGTTTTCTTTTAGAGTTTTATTTAGCTTTTTTATGAAGTTTTTAGTTTTTTTTGCTTGTTCCCCAGCCTTGCCGCTTAATTCAATAGGCATGCCTACTATTATTAGCTCACATTGGTGCTCTTGTGCTAATTTAAGAATTTTTAGATAAGCACTCTCTTTATCTCTATTAATACTACAATAGGGAGATGCAATAATCTTTAGTGGATCAGTTAATGCAACACCAATTCTCTTATCGCCAACGTCTAAAGCCAAAATCCTACTCATTGAGAAACCAATCCTACAGGAAAAAGTTGAGCTTTAGAAGTTTTTTACCACTATTAATTTTATGCACTGCGGTTTTTATCTTCTATTTAATTAAGCCTGTTTTTAAAGATTCTACTTCCCTTACAAATTCCCTTTCAAAAGTTATTGCACCAGAACAATTAATTACCTCAGTTCCAATACTATTAAAAAAAAATAAACTAAGTACTTTAGCTGCAATAAATTTTAAATCTTTTGATATAAGACATAAGATAAAAAAGGGAGAAACCTTAGAACAAATTATAAAAGGATACGGCCTTGGTAAAGTAGAAGTTAAAGGTGAGCCTGTAGTATTAAAATTTGGTAGGAAAATTGATTTTGAAGTTGACTCTCAAGGAGAGCTTCAAAAAATTACAGTTCCAATAGATAATCTAAAAAAACAAGAGATTATCAGAAAAGAAAATTCAGTTTTTGCTTCAAGCTTTACTAATTATAAGCTTAGCCTCAGTGAGAAAATAGCTATTGGAAAAATTGAAACTTCATTTGCTGCAGAAATACAAAGAGCAGGAATTCCATATGAAGTGGTAGATGAGTTAGTTGATATATTTTCAGGGAAAATTTCTTTTCAAAGAGATTTACAAAAAGGAGATCGTTTTGTTGTAATTTATCAAGATAAATTAAAAGAAGATGGTACTTCTGCAGGAGAAGTGAATATTTTAGCTGCAATGATTGAAGTAGCTAAAAAAGAAAATGTAGCTGTTCAATATAAGAATTCTAAAAAAGAGGCGCATTACTTCGACCAAGATGGAAAAATATACAGCAGTGCTTTTCTAAGATACCCACTTAAATTTTCTAGAATAAGTAGCCATTTTTCAAAATCTAGAATGCATCCTGTTCTTAAATCTAGAAAGGCTCATTTAGGAGTTGATTTCGCCGCTCCTAAAGGCACGCCGGTAAGAACAGTAGCAGATGGTGTTGTTACTTTTTCTGGAAGAAAAAGAGGTGCTGGAATTATGGTTAAAATAAAACATAACCAAAGAATTTCTACTGCATATCTACATTTATCAAAAATTCATAAAGGCATTAAAAATAAAGTGAAAGTTAAAAAAGGTGAGCTAATAGGTTATGTGGGCTCAACAGGTTGGGCTACAGGGCCTCATTTACATTTTTCACTATATGATGGGAAAAAAGCAGTTAATCCTTTAAAAGCAAAGTTGCTAATGAAGTCTGCTAAAGTTGTATCTAAAGAAAAAATAGACCCTAGTTATTTAAAAAGAGCTTTATTTACTTTAGAACATTATAAAAAGGTGAACTTAGATCACGTTTACCAATCCAAGCTTTAATTATGTCAGATGTGCCGATGGAAGTAGTAGTTAGTATTAGAAGTCTTGCTTACGGTGGAGATGGAGTTGGTGAAGTAGTAGAAGGTCCAGAGGATTTACTTGGAATCACGTGCTTTGTACCCTTTAGCGCAATTGGTGAAAAGGTAACTGTTAAAGTACTAGAGAATAAAAAGCGCTATTTAAAAACAGAACTTATAAAAGTTTTAGAATCTTCAGAAGCTAGAGTTAGACCAGAGTGTGAATATTTTCTTTCATGTGGTGGTTGTGAATTGCAGCATATTGATTACGAAGAGCAATTACGTTCAAAAAAGGAAATGCTAATAAGTGCTATGCGGGTAGGTAAAATACCAGTTTTAGCAATAGAAGCATTTACTGAGATTGTACCTGGTGAGCCATATCATTATAGAAGAAAAATTAACTTACATGTTGATACAGAAGGTAGAGTTGGCTTTTTTAGGCCTAAGAGTAGAAGCTTAGTAGTTATAGATAAGTGCGCTATTTCAAGCGAAGCAATAAATACTGCAATTCAAAAGTGTAGGAGCTTATCTAATAATTTATCTTTAACAAAAAAAATAAGTTCGATTGTAATAGAAGAAGATTCTAAAGGGTTTATTCTAGCATTTAAATCTCATTATGATTTAAATAAAAATGAAATAGATGATCTTTACGAAGACATTAAAAAAGAATTTAAGAATTTTTTAATTTTAATAAATAATAAAATAGCAAGAGGTTTTGGCAGACAGTTAGTTGAATTAGATATTGATTCTAGAAATAAGTTACTAGTGCCAGTAGGAGATTTTTCTCAAGTAAATTGGCCAATCAATCTTAAGCTAATAGATTATGTAACTAATAAGTTTGAACTTGAATTGGGAAGCACTGTTTGTGATTTGTATTCAGGTGCAGGGAATTTCTCTATTCCTTTTGCTTCAAAGGGTTATAAAGTTAATGCAGTTGAATCAAATAAAAACCTTGTTCAAGTAGGTAAGTCTTCAACTAAAAATTTAAATTTAGATAAGAGAATTAAATTTACTAGAGCTGATGTAAAAGATTATGTCTCTGTAAAACCACCACCAGCGGATTTAATAATAGCTGATCCTCCTAGAAATGGACTAGGGGCGCTTTGTAGTAAAATTAACTTTTCTAACAAAATGATTTTAATATCATGTTCGTTACCTAGTTTTGTAAGAGACTTAAGAAGCCTAACTGAAAATGGCTGGGATGTTAAAGAGATAAAAGCTTTTGATATGTTTTCTCAAACTTCACATTTAGAGATTGCTGCCTGCTTGGAGAAATCTATTTAGCTAGGACTAGACTCGTTCTTAGTACTTTCCAAAGAAGTTATCTGTCTTATCGCTATATCTTGGAGCTGAAACATTATTCTTTGGTCTAGTTCTTCTAAGTTCACCTTCAATAGAATCTAATTTATTACCAAATG
>CAYOZL010000050.1:0-17754 GCA_964408435.1 uncultured Bdellovibrionales bacterium
CTTTTTAATGATTTTTTCTTTGCATAAAAAAAGTAAAACTATTGAGGCTAAAACTACTAAAGTAAGAACTAATAATAAATTAAAATTAATATATTGCTTTAAGTTAAAATCAGAACTTAAGACTTCGCTATACGCTGGTTGACTATATAAGTATAGTGAGGATAAAAATGCCAATAAGAACCAAGACAAAACCACACAACAAAGCTCTATAGTTAAACTTAAGCCAGCTGTTTTCTTATTTAAACCTAACTTTTTTGCTAAAGAGACTCTTGAAGCCACAGTCCAAACTCCTCCTGGTAACCACTTACAAGCCTCACTACTAAGCCATACTCTAGCACTATTAAAAACACCTACCTTATGACTCATAACACTTAGAACTTGCGACCACATTGCAGAGTTTAGAGCTTGATAAAGAACAAGTAATAAAACTGCGATAAAAATACTAGTCTTGTTTGAATCTAAAATCACTAGGCCAATTTTAGAGATTGAAAGATTCAAAACATTAACTAGTTTAAATATGAGAAGGATTACTACTAAGGTTAAACTAGTATTTTTTATCGCATTAAAACTTTTTATCTTTAGATTCTTCACTTCTAGATTACCTCTCTAGCAAATGCGTTTACTTTTTTATTAACAGCTTGTTCTAAAAGATATTCAACATTGTCTATTATTGTATTCCAGTTAAAGGCTTTTGCAGCATAGTCAAAACCATTTGCTCCTAATGTTCTTGCTAATTCTGGATTATCAATTAATCTTAAAATAGCCCTAGTTATGGCATCTGAGTCTTTTTCTTTAACTAACAATCCTGTTTGCTCGTTTTTTATTACATCTACAATTCCACCAACTGCACTAGCAATTACCGGTCTTGAATGCATTAGAGCTTCTATCAGCACAACTCCTAAGCCTTCAGTATCGTTGTTATCATCGTAAATTGCCGGCAGGCAGTAGATATCGCACTTGGCATATTGTCTAGCTAATTCTTCATTACTTACAAAACCTAAGAAAGTAACATTGTTCTCTAGGTTCATGTTCGCTGTTAAGTCTTGCCATTCTTTTTTTCTATTACCATCACCTGTAATAAAAAGTTTAACATTATGCTTTTCTAAAACCTTAGGCATAGCTTTTATTAAGAAATGAATTCCTTTTCTCTGAATTAACCTACCTGAGAAAAGTATTCTAACTTCGTCCTTGTTAGCTAAAGCAACACTGGATTCTTTAAACTCTACAGTACTTCCGTAATGAACAACTTCTGAATCAACTCCTGTTAATCTTCGTAATTCATTTCTAGTATGCGAACTATTCGTCATATCTAAATCTGAGAATTTGAGCACAAATTTTAAAACTAATTTTATTAGTTTGCTTTTTCTAGCCATTGCAAGCCCAGCACCGTGAGTTGTTGTTACAACAGTTACCCCTAAAAGTAATTTTGGAAGAATAACAAATAGCGCATGAGGAAAAGGCCAGTGAACATGAACAACATCAAACTTATTTTTAAAACACCAAATTAAAAACTGTATGGAACCTAGCACTATATATAAAGCAGCTAAGATATTTAAGGCCTTATTCTTAAGCTTTGCAGGAGCACCTTCATCATGAGTTAGAGTTTCTAAAAAAGCTGGAGCGTAGCGATATCTAAGAACTCTCAAGCCATCTATTTTATGATGCTTACTACCTTTGTAAGATGAGGCAGCAATTGTTACTTCGTGTCCCCTACTTGCTAGCCTGTTAGCAGTTTGTCTTAACCATGGAACCTGTGGGTCTTCGTGATTTCTTGCGTAAGTTGAACCTAGTATGCATATTTTCATTTCTTTTACTCCTTAATAATACTGCTTTTTACTTGTTCTTATTAATGCAGATTAACTAGATTATTAACTGCGCTTTCAAATTCACTTGGGTCAAAAGGCTTTGATAAATAATCAGAAGCTCCTAACTTTATAGCTTTTACTGCTTGCTCTACTTGACCTTGAGCAGAAACCATTAGAATTTCTGTATTTGAATTGTGATTTTTAAGTTCTTCTAAACATTCAATTCCGCTTATTTCTGGCAGCATAATATCAAGCACTACTAAGGAGATCTCTGAGTTTATTAGCTCGAGCGCTTCTTTCCCATCGCCAGCTTCTATAACCTCAAAACCCATTTTCTTTAGCTTATAAGAAATTAATTTTCTTATATTTGAGTCATCATCAACTACTAGAGCTTTCTTTTTCTGTTTTGTCTGAATAGGTAAAACTTTTGCCTGTGGCCTAAAATTTGAGAACTCTAAACGTTTTTCAGAAAAATCTTCTTCTTGCTTTGTGCTATATAATAATAGCTCTGCTATTAAGCCAACTGAGAATACTGGCACAGTTACAAGTATTAAGCTTGAACCTAAATTAGAAAAAATTGAGCTAAGACTTGGTAAGCTCTGCACTAGAGAAAGCCCTGTAATATGAGCTAAAATTCCTGTTAAAAGAAAAACTAAAGAGCTTCCACCAAAAAAATGTAGAGGTCTGTCTTTATAATTTTTTAGGAAATATACAGTTAGCATATCCATAAAACCTCTTAAAAATCTTTTTACCCCGTATTTACTATATCCAAACACTCTAGGGTGATGCTCTACAACAATTTCTGCTGACTTATATCCATGAACACTTGCAATTGATGGTAGCATCCTATGCATTTCACCGTATGGATTTAAAGATTTTGCTACTTCTTTCTTATAACATTTAAAACCACAGTTATGATCATGTAATTCTACATTTAAAAGCTTACTTAACATTTTATTAAAAACTCTACTTGGAAGAACTTTATGCCAAGGGTCGTGTCTAATTTTTTTCCAACCACTTACTAAGTCATAACCCTCATCTAGTTTTTCAATAAATCTGTGAATTTCTTTTGGGTCATCTTGCAGATCAGCATCAAGTGTGAATATTATATCTCCCCTAGCTTGCTCAAAACCTCTTTTAAGAGCTGCGGCTTTGCCTTGATTAAAATTTAATTTAATTCCTTTAGTTGTTAACTTATTTGAATTGCATATTCCCTCTATTACTTTCCAGCTAGAGTCTGTGCTTCCATCATCAACAAATATTATTTCATAGCTACTGCTATATTCAGCATTAAGACCAAAAAGATTCTCCACAATTCTCCTGTGCAGCTCTTTTAAACTTTCTTCTTCATTATAAACCGGAACGATAAAACTTATACTTCTCATAAAACCTCTTTAAAAAAATAATCCTTATAACAATACATGCAATCTTCATGCCAAGAGGTAAAAGTGATAAAAAAGCTTTAAAACAGCTATAAAAGCGATGCTAGAGGCTTAATTTGCTGTTATAAGTCTAAGAAAAAGTAAAGAATTCAATAATTATGGAAAAATTTACAAAAACATAGAACTCAATCACGATTCGCATATAAACATGTTGGAACAAATCAAATTAAAAAAATGACTATGCTGGAACAAATTAAATCAAAAAAAATTAGTCTTTTTTGGCAATTAGTAGTCATTTTTATATTTGTTGAAATACTAACAGCTCTACTTGCAGTTAGTATCTTTAAAGACAATGCAAGCTACAATTATCTATATTTAGCTATCTTGCATTTAATTCTTTTAATTTTAGCTACATTTTATTTTCTACGAATTAAAGTAGAGGATAAACCTTCTATTCAATCAATGGCTCAAGAAGTAGAACATAAGATTAAAAAAACTGAGTTACAAATGAAAGGTATTATTGATTCAGCTCTAGATTCTGTAATAGTGATAGATGGCAAAGGTACTGTAACTGCTTGGAATAATATGGCAGAAAAAATGTTTGGCTGGAATAGAGAAGAAGCTATTGGAACAGAGATTAGTAAATTAATTATTCCAGACAGAATGAAAGATGCTCACCATAACGGCATGGAAAAATTTCATGCAACAGGACAAGGCCCAGTGTTAAACAGCAGAGTTGAAGTCCCTGCGATGAGAAAGAATAAGGAAGAATTCCCTGCGGAGCTAACTGTTATACCTATAGAAATTGAGGGAGAGCATACTTTTTCTGCATTCGTAAGGGATTTAACTGAAAAGCATGAAGCTCAAAAAGCAATAGAGAGTGAAAGAGAGAGACTAAATGTTAGCTTACAAAATATTGATGATGGAGTAGTAGTAACTAATAATGAGAATAAAATACTTCTAATTAACGAAGCTGCTAAAAAAATATTTCTACTTGAGGATAAAGATTATTCCAATCAATATTTTTCAGAACTGATTTTAAATAAGAATTTAAAAGAAACATGGATTGAAAACGAAGAGGTCTCAAACAATCAAGTATACAAACTAAGTGATAAGGAAAATCAACTAGTTTCATTTTCTAAAAAAAGCTTATACGTAGAAGATAAGATTGGCCACATCACTGTAATTAGAGACATTACTAAACAAGAAGAAATAGACAGAATGAAATCAGACTTTGTCTCTGCCGTTTCACATGAGCTTAGAACTCCTCTTACTTCCATAAAAGGATTCGCTTCTACTATGCTATCCGATAAAGACATGCCAGATAGTGATAGGATGGAATTTCTAAAAATCATTTCTGATGAGAGCGATAGACTAGCTAACTTAATTAGAGACTTACTTCAAATCTCACTAATTGAATCTGGCAAAGTTAAGCTAAGCAAAGAAAACTTTGATATGCATAAGATTTTGAAAAAAGTTCAAGACTTAGCTCTTCAACAAGCAGAAGAAAAAAACATAAAATACGAAACTAAGCTTAGCGCGTATCAAGGTAAATTTATTGGAGATGCGGAAAAACTACAAAGCGCTATTTTAAATTTAGCTTATAACGCTATAAAATTCACTAATAATGGTGGTAAAGTCACTGTAAGCTCTTATCAAAAAGAAGATCAATTATTAATCGAAGTAGAAGATAATGGAATGGGGATACCAAAAAGAGATCTCTACAATGTTTTTAAAAGATTCTTTAGAGTAAATAGGCCAGGCACAGAGATACAAGGAACTGGTTTAGGACTTCCAATTGTTAAAGAAATTGTTCACATGCATAAAGGTGAAATTAAAGTAGAGAGCGAAATAGATAAAGGAACGAAATTTACAATCTCTCTTCCCCTTTCTATTGACTAAATTGTAAGTTTTTCAATTTCAATTCTAAAATTTATTCTTAAAAGTAATAATAAGGTTTTCTACAGCCTTGTTTACAATACCTTTTTACTTGGCATCAATCTTGCATGCTAAGAGCATGTAATAATAATTTAAGGTTTTTTTATATGAAAAATATTTTTCTAGTCATTTTATGTATTCTTTTACCTATTAACACCTACGCACAAGATCTAGATCAAGATGGATTACTAGACTCTATGGAATACGGAAGTGTTGATGGTGTTGAAACTTCCGAAATTGCTCAACCAAGTATTGAATGTGACGGAAACGTATTTCAAATATACGGAGCTCCTTCACAACTAGCGAAAGTTGATTTCAATGCTGGTAATTTTATTAACTTAGGTAATACTAGTCATGGGCAGCGTTTAAATGCCGCAGGGTATAACTCAAGTGATGGTTATATTTACGCGATAAATCGAGGTTCCCCATTAAGAGATGTAGTTAGAATAGGAATGGATGGAAGTGTTGGTAGTATTGGGGAGATAGAAGGCTTACCTAAATATAACTACGTGGCAGGTGCTTTTGGCCCAAATTCTATTTATTACGTATCTGATTATGGTTGGCTATACGGAATTGACGTTGTAGCAAAAAAAGTAGTTTCAGCTATTCCTCTTACAAAAAATCCTAAAGGTGCAGAGATTGATTTAACATATGATAAAGTTAGAGATGTTTTTTACGCTACTTCTAGCGGTAAAAGTCTTAGTAAAATTAATTACAGAACTGGTGAACTAACAGAAATTGGAAACGTAGGTTTTATCTTTGGAGCGTTAGTTTCTGATAGTTACGGAAATGTTTATGGAATAGATAATGGAGGATCAGGTCTTTATAAAGTAAATGTAAATAATGCATCCGTTGCTAGGATTTCAGATGCTCCAGGCGCTGGACAAAATGACGCTGCAATGTGCTTTGATACACATTTATTCCTAGATACAGATGATGATGGCATTGATGATGAATACGATCCAGATGCAGATGGTGATGGCTTGGATAACACAACTGATTGTAATGGTTACGAACCTACAGGCGATGAAGATGGTGATAGTATTCCTAACTGGACTGATAGCGATGACCAAGGAGATGATGGCGATGGCTCAAGAACAGACTACACTGATTTAAATCAGGATGGCATCCCAGATGTTTTCGATACCGATGGTGATGGAAAACCTAACCACAAAGACACAGATTCTGATAATGACAACATCCTTGATTTAGATGAAAGCACAACTGATACTGATGGAGACGGCACACCTGATTTCTTGGATACAGACTCAGATAATGATGGAGTTTTCGATATCGAAGAAGGTGGTAAAGACACTGATGGTGATGGTATTTCAGATTACATAGATACAGATGATGACAATGATGGAATCCCTACAATTTTAGATGATTGCCCTCTTTGTAACTTTGCAGATGATGTAATGGAATTTAATTACTTAGAGGCTAATACATATGAAAGATGGGGAGTTCATCTTGAGCAGTATAAACACACAAGAAAACTCTGGGCTAAAATCAGAGAACAACTACACTGCGATGATGAAAACACTCGATTAGAAGAAGCTAAAAAAGGCTTTAATGAAGATAGTTATTTAATTAAACAAGACAGTGAGGTAATAGTAACTGCCATTTTTGATGGAGCAATTAATAACAATACTCTTTATTGGTATGATGGAAGAGAAACAGAGCCAAAGCTAAATAAAATTTGGAATGCTTTTGTTATGGGACCCGATGCTCCTTTAATTCCTGGCTCTTCAAAAAGTTTAGGAATATTTCCTGCGGGAACTAAGCTTAGATTCGCAGTAACTTCTTCTAGGGGTGGTAGATTAATTTACCAAGAAGCATTCAGAAATGGTTCTGGAAACTCATCATCTAGAGAGCTCTTTAGTGGCAAACTACTTGATGACACAATTGCTGCATTTGAAGACAACCCTATGGGAGGTGACCATGATTATAACGATGTTGTTATCAAGCTAAGCATCTTACCTAGAAACCTAGACAGTGTTGGAGATGGCTCTACACAACACGACAACACAATACTAGGACAAAGTGGAATGAAGATAGATAGAGGTAGCAGAGGAGTTAAAAGAAGAGCTGGAGACTCAGTGGAGAACACTATGCAATTAATAGACTTCCCTGAAGGCTCTAGTGAATACACCTTAACTTTTAAAGACGATAGAAGCCCATTTAAATTCTCATTAGGAGTTTTTGATTGGTCGCTAGTGTCGAACTTAGACAGGCAAAGCTTAGCATTTAGAAAAATTGTAGGAAATAACTATAAGCTACTTCTAGATGACAGAAGTGCTAACCCTAAGTTAAGTGTAACTTTTAATCCACAAGAGTTAGGACTGGATGGAAAAACGGTTTCTTTAATATATATGCCAAATAATGTATTTAGAAAATTCATGTCTAACCCTTTTAGATACACTCCAAAAGGAAATGGAAACAATACTAAAAGGCAACCTCTCTTTAGTATTAATTCAGCTAACCCTGGGCATTTAGATCAGATGTTAAGTTTTGATACTGAAGACTCAACTTTATTGTTTATGGAAGATAAGACTAGATACAATGATGGAATTGAATCTGGCAGTAATTCTAATAATTCTTTTGATGATATTCAATTAGAAGTGTCTCCAAAACTAGAAGGCAACATGAAACATAATACGTATTACATAGATGATGCTGATGTGACAGAAAACTTCACTTCTGATGATGGATTTTCTGAAGGAAGAAAAGGAGATTATTAAATAAGCTCGTAAAACATAAAAAAGGGGCTATCTGCCTCTTTTTTTATGTTTTTATAATAAAAATTTTATCTAATTTTTCATTTTGCAAATATGACTCTAATAATTATAATAACAAAATGATTAGAAATAAATTCTTTACTACATCTCTTTTCTTATTAGTTTGTTTATTAATTACAAATAATAAATCCCATGCCCAACAAACTGATTTCCAGGCATGGTCTTTACTAACTGCAGATATTTCAATAGGTGAAGAAAATAAATGGTCAATATACCTAGAGGGCCAAGCTCGACTAGCAGATGATTTTGGTGACTTCGAAAGAACTCTTTTAAGACCAGCTCTTGGATATAACTTAAATAAGAATCTTACTTTCTACCTTGGTTATGCTTGGACACCAACTTATATAAATAGCGATTTAAGAAGTGACTTTAGAAATGAGCATAGAATTTGGCAGCAAATTGTTTATAAGCACACAGACTTAAATTTAAATTGGCTTCATCGGCTAAGACAAGAACAAAGGTTTATTGATGATGCATCGAATACTGCAAATCGTACGAGATATTTATTAAAAGCGAGTTATCCATTTAGTGACAAAGCTTGTATTAACGGTCTTGCTGGCTACAATGAAATTTTTGTAAATTTAAACTCTGTAAGAAGAGGCCCCGATGCTGGCTTTGATAGATGGCGCTTCTTTTTTGGTCCTTACATAGAGAAAGAAAATGCTAGATACGAGTTTGGTTATGTAGGTGAATTGGCAAAAAGATTTGGAGATGATGAAAGGATGATAAATGCTTTATTTCTAAGTGCTAATTTTAAATATTAAAAAACTTATTAGACATACACACTGCCTACACGATATAATTAAATTGCCCCGAATCTTAAGTTACGAGATGAGGGAACCGATGTTTTTATTTTAGGAAGCCGCCTCTTGGCCTCATATGAAATGCCTCCGTGCTTTTCTCTGACGTGTATTTTTTACAGGAGCTGAAAAGTAGTAATTTAGTTTGCAAACGTGTGGACCTCAGAGAGACTTAATGGCGCAACTGCTGTGGCAACCACCGTTTACTTGTGTGGGTTCCAGCTTTACTCGAAACTCGATTTGGGGCTTTAATTTTAAGTCCCTAAGAAAAGCGCAAGAGTATTATTAGATTAGAACCGTCCCCAGAACACCTGTTTGGGGACGGTTCTAGAGTATATTAAAGGCTAGAAGCTTTAGTATTCTCGATTTCTTTCCATTTTGAATCAGCAGATTTGATAAAACCACTTTTATCTTTTGACCACTTCTCTTGAATGCTTGAATCTAGATTAAGGTAAAGCTTGCCATTTATAACTTCAAAAACTTCAGGATTTGTATAAAACTTTTTTCCCAAAGAAGCACCGTATGCACACCAACCACCATATTGCGGTAAGAATTTAGCAGGGCTTGCATCAAACTTAGCTTTATTTTCTTTTGAAGAAAATAAATATGTTTCACCTTCGTGTGTTGAAAGATTAAAACCACTGCCTCTAATAGCTTTGCTGTCTGTGAAATATGATACGACATCATAACCACTTACAGCCAACTGTGCGGTTTCATCACTAGCATGAGCACTTGTTGATACTAAAAGTAAAAATAAGATTAAAGTAATTTTTTTCATTTTGTTCCTTTACGTTTAACAGGTGATAAAAATTTATCACTTTCGATCATATACCTACCTACTACTAGGTAGATTGTCAACACAAAAAACCTCCTATCTCCTATAAAAATAAAATAACTGCATATTTTTAAGTAGTTAGGATTAGACAAACTATCTATGAAAGAAGAAATTCTAAACTCAGCCCAAGAACTTATTCAAAAAAAAGGGATTAATGGAATGAGTTACGCAGATATTAGTAAAGAAGTGAATATTAAAAAAGCTAGTATCCATCATCACTTCCCTACTAAAGAAGATTTAGTAAACTGTTTAGTTAAAAGATATTGTGTCGAATTTAAAACTCAGGTTAGTGAAATTCTTAGCTCATCTCTTAAACCTAAAACGAAACTACAAAGATTCATGCGCTTATTTGAAAAGACTCTCTTAGAAGGTAATAACGATAGAGCCTGCTTATACGGTATGCTCTGCGCGGAGCCCTTAAGTATTAGTGAGCAAACAGCAGATTTAGTTAGAGAATTTCTAAATGAAAGTGGAAGAGCAATTTCTCAAATACTTGAAGAAGGAGTTAAGCAAAAATCTTTTTCAATTTGCGGTAATGTCAAAAATACTTCTGATTTATTCTTAGCAACACTAGAGGGTGGGATTTTTCTTTCTAGAATAGATGGCGGACCTGAAAGATATAAAAAACTACTCAGCCAATTAGAAAAAGTTATTTCTGTCTAAATCTAAATAATAACAAGTTCCCTCATTCCTCTAAAAATTAGATACCTAAACAATGAACCTTTAATTACAGTCTCCAAAAGAATTCCTACCTCCGTCCTATAAAACACGATTTATATACGTGAATAGGACGGAGGTAGAGAGTAGTAGATAAATACTTAGCTAAGAACATAGCAATTTAGGGCATTAATTTACTAGTTTTCCTTGACAAAAACACTATAAATGTCGTTTATAGTTTGGAAAATTTTATAAAATTAAATTCTAGAGTTGTTTATGCAAGGAGAGCTTCTTCTCAAATTATATCGTCAAATGTACTTAATGCGTCGCTTCGAAGAAGAGGCAGCAAGAGCTTACACAGAAAGAAAAATTGGTGGCTTTCTACATTTATATATTGGTCAAGAAGCTGTAGCTACTGGAGCTATCGCTGCTGCTAATCCAGAGGACTATTTAATTTCTTCTTACAGAATCCATGCCCACTACCTTGCTCGAGTTGGAAACTCTAGAGCAGCAATGGCTGAGCTTTTTGGAAAAGAAGCTGGTTGTGCAAAAGGAAGAGGTGGCTCAATGCACTTTTTCGATGCTAGTAAAAACTTCCTAGGCGGATGGGGAATTGTTGGTCAACATATTCCAATTGCAGCTGGAACAGCTTTTGCATCTAAATATAAGGACGATAAAAAAGTTACTCTATGCTTTATGGGAGATGGAGCAGTAAGTATTGGTGCTTTTCATGAAGGTATGTGCTTAGCAGCTCTTTGGAAACTACCAGTAGTATATATAGTTGAAAACAACGGTTATGCTATGGGAACTCCTCTTAGTAGAACAATGACAACTGAAGATGCTTCTATTAGAGCACTAGGTTATCCAATGGCTAGAATGACAGTAGATAGTTGTGATGTCGTTGATTGTTACAATGCAGCAAAAGTAGCAATTGAAAGAGCAAGAACAGAGTCTCAGCCAATGTTATTAGAATATAAGACTTATCGATACAGAGGTCATTCAATGGCTGACCCTGCTAAATACAGAACAAAAGAAGAGCTGAAATTTTGGAAAGAAAAAGATCCATTAATTCTAGCAAAAGCAAGGTTAGAGAATGAGCATCCTTTATTAGCTAATAAAATTGAAGCGATTCAAAAAGATGTTGAAGAAGAAGTACAGGATGCAGTGAAGTTCGCACATGAAACTCCAGCCCCTAATATCTCAGATGTAGAGAAATACACCTATGTCTAATGTTGTAAAAATGCCTCAAGGTAATAAAGTTTCAGGAGAAAAAATGGCGGATAGAAATCTAAGCATAAGAGAAGCCCTAAACGAAGCTCTAGCAGAAGAGATGGAAAAAGATGAACGTATCTTTTTAATGGGTGAAGAAGTTGGTTATTACGACGGAGCTTACAAAGTTT
This sequence comes from uncultured Bdellovibrionales bacterium, assembly GCA_964408435.1. GTDB lineage: Bacteria > Bdellovibrionota_C > UBA2361 > SZUA-149 > CAYOZL01 > CAYOZL01. The sequence goes on from CAYOZL010000050.1 coordinate 11,616, forward strand.
CTAGAGGATTACTAAAACGCTTTGGAGAAAAAAGAGTAATCGATACCCCTATTGCAGAAAGTGGTTTTGCTGGAGTAGGAGTTGGTGCTGCGATGGTTGGCCTTAGACCAGTTATTGAATTTATGACTTGGAACTTTTCTTTAGTTGCAATTGATAACATCATCAACGCAGCTGCAAAAATTAACTATATGTCTGCAGGAGAATTCACATGCCCTGTAGTTTTTAGAGGACCAAGTGGTTCAGTTCATCAGTTAGCTGCTCAACACTCTCAAAGTTTTGAAAGCTTATACGCTCACATACCTGGTTTAAAAGTTGTATGCTGTGCGAACTCTTATGATGCAAAAGGATTATTAAAATCTGCAATTAGAGATGATGACCCAATAGTTTTTATTGAATCAGAAGCAATGTATGGAATTAGAAGTGAAGTACCTACTGGGGAATACACTATTCCACTAGGTAAGTGCGATATTAAAAGACCTGGTAAGGATGCAACAATTATTACTTGGGCTAAATCAGTTCCACTATGCCTTGAAGCTGCAAAAATCCTAGCTGAAAAAGGAGTTGATGCTGAAGTTATTGATATAATGACTATTAGACCACTTGATAAAGAATGTTTGATTGAATCTATTAAGAAAACAAACAGAGCAGTTATTGTTCAAGAAACATGGCCTGTTGCAAGTGTTGGAAGTTGGTTATCTCACCTACTCTACACTGAAGCTTTTGATTACTTCGATGCGCCAATTAAAGTGATGTCTACACTAGACTGCCCTTTCCCGTATGCAAAGAATCTAGAAGTTGCAATGAGACCAAACGCTGAGCAAATTGCTACTGAGGTAATGAAGACTCTCTAGAAATGATTATCGACAAAGCAATTATAGACTTTGATAATCATAAACCTCAAATAGCTAATAATGTTTTTATTGCACCAAACTCTACTATCATTGGAGATGTAAAAATAGCTGAAGATTGCAGTGTGTTTTTCAACTCTGTTTTACGAGGAGACATTCTTCCAATCATAATTGGTAAAGGAACAAATATTCAAGAACATGCAATGATTCACACCAGTCATGGTAGAGCTCCTGCACAAATAGGTAGCGATGTTACTATTGGACATAGAGCAATAGTCCACGGTGCTTCTGTTGGTAATAGATGTTTGATTGGAATGGGTAGTATTATTCTTGATGAAGCAAAAATTGGCGATGAAAGTATTGTTGGAGCTGGAGCAGTTATAACAGAGGGAAAAACATTTTCACCAAGAAGTTTAATACTTGGCACTCCTGGAAAAGTAGTTAGAGAATTAAGTGATAAGGATGTGGAGAATATCCTTAGAAATGCCCACTCTTATGTAAAGTTAGCTAAAAAGTATAATAATATCTTAGAACAATAACATCTTAAAACTAAGTTAAAGTCTAAGGATCCTTCTCCTAACACTACAGGACTTTCATCTCAGACTTAATTACTGTATAAATCCTATTCAAGCGTTTTCACTGTTCTTTATAATTTTATTCTTGAAAAGACTCAGACCTACTCGGTAGTAAGTAGATACTTTTTCTACTTGCTACCGAGCAAACTAATACAAACTAATTTTTTTCTAAAAAAGGTCAGATCATGAACCTTCTTAAAAAAGCCGTAAAGCTGTTTTGCATCTCTGTGTTTTGGCTTTTGGTAATTGCACTGATTTGGGTTCTTACTCAAAATGTAAAGATAACCCCTATGGAGGCACTTAAGTCTCTAAATGAGGCTTACGGTTATCAAGTCACAATTGTAGCAATCATTGGAGGAATGTTATCATTTTACTACACAGTTCGAGCAGTAATATTTAAAGATGTGCCATCTACATTATTGGCATCTCATTACTACCCACATTGCGAACGAAAAGATATTGGCAAGAAACTTGAAGATGGTTTATGGAGGTTACGGCCTCAGCCGACTTTCAAAGGATCGCTTACGCAAGTTTGGAACTACTGGATTTCTACTTTACTTTTATTTCGTGCAAAAAAGATTTCCAAATACAATCCAATACCAGGCATCCTCGTATGGAAAAAACCAAAAAAACTAACAGGCTGGAGAAAAATTTGGCTAATATCGTTTTTTATTAAACTCTATAGAGCCATAACCCTTCAGCCTGGTGATGTCTTCAGTTCACTTATTACGAGGTTACGTATTGAACAAAGCGGCGAACACTACGATGAAGCACTTCATTGGTCATGGAACTTTGCAGAAACACATATGGAACACATACCTGAAGGGAAAGAACGTCCTGAGAGGTGGCAAGATGAAGACTTTTACTTGATATTAGCCTATGACTTTAAAAAATCAGGCTATACCTCACTTGCAACTTTAATTGTTGCTGAAATATTTGTTGATGTCATGCACAGCATTATCGACAAAGATGGCGACTTACTGATTACAATAGATGAAAAATTTAGCGACGGGAAAGATCATGCTTGGCTTTTCCAAAAAGCAATCAACGCTATTAGGCTTCAAGAAACAAATCCTGAAGTGACTGTTTGTCGTAAAATGGTCTGACAAACTCAAGCAAGGTTAACTAACACCGGGGCATTAAAACCGCCCCTCTTATTTATTCTTCCATATAATCCAAGTCCAAGCCAAACGTCTCTTTTAACTTCCAAAGAGATAAAATAGCTAAAACAATACAAACCATCCCAACTATCCAGGCGCTCATTGCTAGAGTATAGTGAACTTTCAAAGCAGCAAAGGCTGAAGCAATAATTACAATTGACCCTCTAACAAAATTAGGCGTTGTAGTGGTAACAGTTGAACGCAAATTCGTTCCAAATTGCTCAGCTGCAATCGTTACAAACATTGCCCAATAACCAGTTCCAATACCAATCAGAAAGGTTAAGAAATAATAAAAACTTGGACTTTTACCATGAGAATTTAAAAACCAAGTAGTAATTATTAAAAACAAGATATGAAAAAGAAATACAACTTTTTTTCTACTTTTTAACCACTGACTTACAAAGCCACTTGCAAAATCAGCTATGGCTAGGCCTACATAGAAATACATTACAGCATTTGCTGCAGATACTTTTCCTGTAGCCCCTAGTTCTGCACAAATTTCTGGAGAAAAAGTAATTAAAATACCAGCAGCAAACCAAACAGGTATTCCTGTTAATATACACATTGAATAACGAGAGAATCTATCCCAGCTACTAACAAGCATCATCAAACTTCCTCTTACTACATCTTCTGATTTAGATTTATTAAACATTTCAGAATCAAAAATTTTCAATCTTGTAACAAGTAGAGCTAAACCTAGAACTCCACCAAAAATATAAGAATAATTCCAAGGAAGCTTATCCCCTATTACTGCTGCTGCAATTCCACCAAGTAGCCCAATAGCTGCAACCATACTAGTCCCGTATCCTCTTAAATCTTTTGGTAAACTCTCAGCAACTAAAGTAATCGCCGCTCCTAATTCTCCTGCTAAACCAAAGCCTGCAAGAAAACGCATTACTGCATAAGTTTCAACATTTGTTACAAAAGCATTTGCAATATTTGCAATTGAATAAAGAAGGATAGAGCCAAAAAGAACTGAAACCCTACCGCGCTTATCTCCAAGCACTCCCCAAAAAACTCCACCAATAAACATTCCTGCATTTTGAACATTTAGAAGATAAACACCTACATCTAGAAGTTCTGATTCAGGAACACCTATGCCTAAAAGACTTTGTTGCCTAATTACACTAAAAAGAATTAGGTCATATACATCTACGAAGTAGCCTAAGGCACCTATGATAACCGTTGTGTTAAAGATTTGTTTGATTCTCATATTACAAAGACTAGATAAAAGTATCTAAAAAGTCTAGATTTAAGACACTTCTCGCTCTCTTAAATTATTATAAGTGTAAATATATTTAAGCTTATACGAATGAGCTCACTTCATTCGTACGGGCTTTTCACTTAAAGGTTTAATGGAGTCAGAATGTTTTTTTGGCAAAAAAATCCAGAGAAATGGCTTACTGCTGTGATTCTAACCGCTCTTTGTGCAAGTTGTTTTTCGGCAATACCTCTTTGCATCAAAGCAATTAGGATGGACTTAACACTAGCATCTCTAATGATCATAGTAGGAGTTAAGTCACTAACTGCTGCCTTACTTCAATACTCACTAATTGGTCCTAAAAACTTCAAGTTCAAACCAGAAACAAAAACAGAGGTATGGGTAATTGTTTTCCGATCTCTTTTTAATTTAGGTTGGGTTGGAGCGTTAGCAACGAAAATGCCATCTGCAACTACTGTTTTAATTTTTTTCTCGTATCCATTTTATATTATTATTATTTCTTGGATGCTAGGCAAAGAGTTAAAACGTAAAGACTTTTTTAGTTTAACTCTAGGAGCAGTTGGACTATGCATATGCATCGCAAATGATTTAAAACAAGGAAGTATTTACGGCTCTTTAATGGTTCTTGGTGCAGCTATTGCTACTAGCTTGTTATTAATCTGTAGCGATTCTGTAAAAACCGAAAGAAAAAGTAACGTATTCGCATTAGCTGAAATCTCTTGCGCCTTGCTCTTAGTCTTTATTTTTTTTACTGACAAGATACCTGACATAACTTCACTAAATGCGATGATACTTTCAGGCGTATTTGCAGGCTTAGGAATGTATGCATTATCAAAAGCAATGCAGATACTACAAAGCCATCAAGCCGCTCAAATTATGTTATTACAACCTATCTTAACAATTATTGTTGGGATTTTAGTTCTTGGAGAAAAAAGCACATTAGCTTTGCTAATCGGCTCTCCTTTAATTCTTTTTGCTTGTTATATTAAATTTAAAAAATAAAGGTTCTTAAAGTGAAAATGCCTAACTTCAATAAGTAGAGTAGAGTACTTTACAAATAGAATAACTTAGTTAGTCATTGAATGACGACATAAAACTTTTAGTCTGACTTATGCTCTGGAAAAGCGGCAGTGCTCACACAGCCTTTATCTGCTTGAGCTATAGTAGCACAAAATGTTTTCAAGTAATTTGGATGATCACTTGGCAATTCACGATCTTTCCACTTAGATTTTCGCCTTACCATTTCCGCATCGCAAACATCGATACTAGCAACCCCATTTTTCGCATCAAGGAGAATCGTATCTCCGTTTTCAATCAATGCAATAGGACCACCAACAAAAGCTTCTGGAGCTACATGAAGACACATAAACAAACGGCCGGAAACTCCACTCATTCGTCCATCAGTAACTAGAGCAAGCTTCTTTAGTTTTTTCAAAACAGAGCTTGTAACAAGCAACTCTGGCATTCCCTTTGCGGCAGGACCTTGGTAACGAAGAACAACTACACTACCTTCTTTAATATGCCTGTCAGTCGCGGCTTGTTGAAGCTCTTCAACGCTATCAAAACAAATAGCAGGACCTGAAAACTCGCTATGCATACCTTCAGCAATTTTAAGAACGCTTTTGCCAAGATTACCTGTGCCAATTTGTAAATCGGCGAATTCGCGAAATGGCTTTTTAGGTGGAGAAATGAAGTCAACAGGCACATTCATTTGTTTTGGAGTAGGAACATCTTCAAGAAGTTCTCCAAGAGTTTGCCCTCTAACTGTCATAACATCACCAGAAATAACTTCAGTCTCAAGTAAGTGCTTAAGAAACAAAGCGCTTCCACCTCTATTGTACAAATCCTCCATCGTGTAATTTCCACGAGGGCCAAAGTTAGAGACCACTGGTGTTTTTTGAAAAATGCCTTGCATTACTTCAATAGTAAACTGCGTAACCCCTGCTTCAATTGCTAAAGCAAGAAGATGCATAACAGCATTAGTTGAACCACCAAAGGCCGCAACTGTTGCTGCAGCATTTGTTAATGATTCCAAAGTAACCAAGTCCTTCGGTCGAATCCCTTGCTTAAACATACCTGAGAGATAACTGCCAAGCATCTTACACTCAGAAATCTTATCCTTTGCATCTCCCGGAATAGCAGAAGAACCTAAAGGCATTAAGCCCATAGCTTCTGAACAAATTGAAAAGGTATTAAACGATGCAGCAATACCACAACCACCTTCGCTTTTAGTAGCATTGTGAATTGTATCTCGAGCTTCATCCTCAGATTTTTCACCAAGGCATGCAGCTGAAGCAGCATCGTATACAGTTTGGATGTTGTTCATCACAGAGG
>CAYOZL010000051.1:0-17613 GCA_964408435.1 uncultured Bdellovibrionales bacterium
CAGGAAATTTAACAGCTTGGTTAAACATCGAGAGCATACGCTTTCCTGTTGCATCACATATTCTCATATATACATGTAGCTGGTTAAAATGTATTAAGCGTTCAAAAAGTCTCTGAGTTGGCCCTTTACTAGGCTTAGGAAAATTAAATTTTTTTCCGTTAATTTTTGGTGATAGTTTTTCTAGAAGCTGACTTTCTTTAATATTCATTGATTAACTCAAAATTATATTAATAGGTTTTATGTAAGTTTGCACTTTATTATAAGAATAAAAATAAGAATCCTCCTATCCAAAAAATTCTCTTTCATACTCTCTTTTTTCCCATAGTGGGAATTTCCATTCTTTGCCGTATACAGTCTTCAGACTAATACTTGTCTTATCACAATTCCTATCAATTAACTCTACTCCTCCAAAATGTGATGCCCTTCTGTGAATACGTTCATCATATGTAGTTCTTGGAAGAGGCACTTCTAGTTCTCGGTATCTGTCAATTTCCCTAGTCGTAATTAAAAATGGTCTTTTAGATTTAACACTAGTAGTTTTTATAGGCTCACTATTTTCAGGCAAACCATCTTGCAATTTATTAGCATCTAAATCAGAATCAACTTTTTCTTCATGCCATTTATAATTTTTTTCAATTGCTTGATCTTTAGTAATTGGAAAATAGCGCATTGCCAATGAATGATTATAAGGTATTGCTGACATCTTAGGTGAAAAGAATTGTCCCCATTCCCCAGTTACCCTCATATGTTCGATTATTCTAGGCACTAATTTTTCATACTCTTCTTTGCTGTACTGCTTATTAAAAATACAATACTGTTTCCTTCTAAGTCCTACACAACCAAAACAGTTAGAACTCTGCCTACAGGAGATACAATATTGAAGGTTACTACAAGCATCATTACAGTAAATACAAAAACTACAATTAAAAATGTTGATTCCACTTCTTACAGATTGATAAACAAGTTCAGCTCCGTGGCCAAATCCAGAATAATCCATACAGTCCTTATTTACTCCATCAAGGTTAAAACAATGAAGTAAACTCTCTCCACCAAAAACAAAATAGCTATTATCTGTATCTTTAGAGTTAAAAATTACATTACCAGTAACCTCATCAACTCTTTTTGCAAGAATATGTGGTCTCGGATGTTTTGTAACTTTTTGTTTTAATACTTTTTTTAAGCTTTCTATTTGCTCATGACTCATTAAATCTAAGCCTTGCATAAAAAGTTCATAATCAGATTTTGAATACTGCTTATTAAATATGCAATATTCTTTTCTATGAAGATTAGTACAACCAAAACAATTGCTACAAGAACGACAATTAAGTAAGAATGCGCTGTTATCACATGATTCACAATTCTCAGAATATCTAAGTCTGTAACTACCAGTACAAAGAATACACTCATAACACAACTCACAAGTTTTACATTGAGAACAATCAATACAATCCTTGCAATAACAAACATTTTCAGAATACATACAATCCTCTGAAAACCCTGTATTAAAAATCAGGTATCCATTTTTATTTTGATTAGCATTATTACAATAATCACTGTTTACATTTTTAGTAACAGATCTAGCTAACTGAGGCACTACATCACGAAGCTCTTCAATTTGCTCAAAAAAAGAACGGTTAAAATTAAAATTTCTGCCATAACTACAAGGATCCCAATTGTCTCCCCACCAATATTCGTTATCGTAAACAGGAAATTTAACTGTTTCGTTAAACATCGAAAGCATACGCTTTCCTGTTGCATCACATATTCTGATATAAACATGTAACTGATTAAAATGTGTTAAACGTTCGAAAAGTCTTTGAGTCGGTCTCTTGCTAGGCTTAGGAAAGTTAAACTTTTTTCCATTAATTTTAGGCGATAGTTTTTCTAGAAGTTGGCTTTCTTTAATATTCATGGACTAATTCAATATCATATTAGTAGGTTTTATGCAAATTTAGTTTCCTTTCTATTTCAAAGCTTCCTTCTCTAAAATTAACTTACTTTTAAACTACTATTCTCTACCTTAGCCCCAAAAACAAGCATGTTCATCTTGTTCTATAACATCAATAAATTCCTCAACCGATTTTACTACAGGACATGGAGGATAGATATGCCATTTCAGATCAGATCTCTGCCAATAGATTTTCCATAACTTTTTATTTCGAACAAAGGTAGCTTTAGCAATAGAGATTTCCATTTTTTGCTTTAACTCTTTAAAATGAGGACGTATCTCAAAGATTTCTACTGACTGTTTTTCTATACGAAATGAAATATCAAGTTGACTACGAATTGAAATATCAGGTCTTATTCTTTTGATATAAGATGATACAATTATTTGACATCTCTTTTTTTCAATATCATTAAATGCCATTAAAATTTCCTAATTTACTAGCTCTAACTACTCTTCTCTAGCTCGTGAACATCCGCTAAATCCTTAGGTCTACCTGCTATCTTTTTAGCTTTGATTAAATCTTTTTTAGAAATAAATGGAACATCTCCAATATCTAATTTAGAAAAAACTTTTTTATCGTAGCAAGACGCAAAGTTCATTTCCTTTAGAGACATCAAAATATCAATTCTGTTTGGAGGAATCCCCATTTGAAAGAAAAATCCAGGCCTCATAAAATCTTCTTTTGACAATGTTTCAACTGGAGCATTAAACTCTAATAATGCAAAATATACTTTTTCAGCATTTAAGTCATCAATATCTATCCAAAGATCTATATCGCCGGTAAAACGCGGTGCTCCGTGTTTAATTACTGCATATCCTCCAACAACTAAATATCTAATATTCTTGGCGTTGAATAGAGCAAGCAGATCTTTGAAATCTGAGTTCATCTTTACTTTTCCCTTGTAATTCTAGAGCTAAGACAACTAAACGCCAAGCTTCAGCAAATTTTTCTTCATCACTAGCATTAGCCCAGTAATTACTATCTAAATCATCTCCTGAATCATTAAAACTTAAATATCTAAATTTCTTGGACATAAGACAATATTAATATAATTAAGCTAAATTGTCTTGCTATTTAGTCTAAGACACTTCTCTAATTAATAGCTATCTAACTATAAGCACTACACTACAGTGATATGCTAATCGTGATTTATATTTTCGGTTTAGCCAATCATTTCTTCGATTAGCATATAGCCGAGCGCAGCGGAAAACAGATATACCCATGAGAGTAATGCACTAAGAACTATACTGTGATGGGTATATACCCTAATTTTTAAAATTATTTGCTTATATTTTTCAACACGCCTTACTGGTTTTAATTGTATTTTTATTTCCATTTTCATACCTATATTTTTTTAAAAAATCTTAATATAAATTTAAAAAATAGTTGTAGATACTTAATCTTGGACTTTGGACTGACGACTAGAAAGAAACTGCTAATTTCTCAAAAACTAACTTACCATTAGTAACTAAGATTTCAGACTTAGCTCACACCTACCTTTATCAAAAAAGTAATGGAACAAATAAGCAGGCATAAAAAAAAGGGCTATCAAAAGATAGCCCTCTCTGTGCCTCAACAATCTCTGAGAACTCTGCGCTGCTAAACACTAGCGCTTTTAACAGTTTTAATAATCCTAGCAGCGATCTTATACGGATCTGCATTAGATGCTGGTCTTCTATCTTCTAACCAACCTTTCCAACCATTTTCAACAGTTCCAATTGGAATTCTAATTGAAGCTCCTCTATCAGACACTCCAAAAGAAAATGTATCAATTGATTGTGTCTCATGCTTTCCAGTAAGTCTCTGGTCGTTATGAGCACCGTATACAGCGATATGTTCTTTAGTTACAGGCTCAAATGCTTGACATACTTTAGTGTAAGTATCCTCCGAACCACATTCTCTTAATGTAGAGTTTGAAAAGTTCGCATGCATTCCACTACCATTCCAATCTGTATCACCTAAAGGCTTAGGATGATATTCAATAGCTAGACCATACTTCTCAGCAGTTCTTTCTAATAAATATCTAGCAACCCAAAGTGTATCTCCTGCAGCAGCTCCACCTTTACCAAAAGTTTGAAATTCCCACTGACCTATCGCTACTTCAGCGTTAATACCTTCAACATTAATTCCAGCTTCAAGACAAATATCTAAATGCTCTTCGATAATTTCTCTACCGTAAGCATTCTTACTTCCAACCGAGCAATAGTATTGACCTTGCTCACTAGGCTCTCCTTTTGCAGGCCAACCATAAGGCTTATTTAGCTCAGGATCCCATAAAAAATATTCTTGTTCGTAACCAAACCAAAAATCAGCATCATCATCGTCAATTGTAGCTCTGCCGTTTGTTACATGTGGAGTTCCATCAGGGTTAAGAACTTCCGTCATTACAAGATAGCCGTTTAGTCTCTCAGGATCTTGAAAAATCGCAACTGGCTTTAATAAACAGTCTGAAGAATTACCTTCTGCTTGTCTCGTTGAAGAACCGTCAAAACACCACACTGGGCAGTCTTCTAATTTTCCACTAAAGTCTCTAACTACCTTAGTCTTGCTCCTAAGACTTTGCGTAGGCTCGTAACCATCTAACCATAGGTATTCTAATTTAGAGTAGCTCACTGAATTCCTCTCCTTTATGTTTTATTACTAAACTGCTGGTATTACTATCAATAATCATTTTAAAAATCAAATTTAGCGCTGCTATATTATTGACTCATACTGCAAACATATCTCTAGAATAAATCAAAAATTTTTACTTAACTTGTGTTAGTTTTGTATTAATCTCTCGTCATAATTAGCCAATACAAAAATTATAAATTGAGAAAATCACACGGCACTTTAGCGAATGATATAAAAGCCTTACTTTATTGATCTTAACGTCTCTAAATTGATAAATTTAATGCATTATGCTACTAAACGCATCAATTGCAATTAGTTATCGCAACTAATAAAAATTTTCATGAGGTATTATATGAAACACATTAAATTATTTTTATTTATTTTAATATTTAATTCATCATCATACGCAATTACATTTACATTAGACCGAAGTTCTTTTTTTAGGCTTAATGGGCAATTTGCAATCACAGATTTAAATGGATTTACAAGTGAATTTGCTACCGGTCATGCTGGTCTCTTAATAAATGGAGAAGGAAATCCAGACAATAATGTAGATGCTTACTTCGCGCCTCCCCCTGATTTTAATTCAGCCACTCTGTCAATTAAAGCATCAGGAGTAAAGTTACCTAATGCCCAAGGTGAAACAAACTTTGGAATTACTGAAAGCCCTGTTTTAAATATTGATTCAATTTTTCTTGGCTTAGGAAGTGGACCAGGTTTTGACTTAACTATACTTCCTGACTTAGATGCTGATTTTTTTGATGAAGGTGACGGTATACGTGAACCCTTTTTCTTATCCTTAAATAATTCTCGTATAGTAGATTTCCATGAAGTTGGATCAATATCTATAGGCAATATGGAATTTATAATTGCAATACAACAAGTTGGACAGATCAGCCAAAGGGATGGAACATTAAGATTATCCGCTGGCATATTTGATCCCTTTACTAGAAATAAAGAGTTTGATTTATTTCTAGATTATGAATTTGGTAGAGATATTACTGATACGGTTCCTGAACCTATGACTGCTAGCTTACTAGGACTTGGAGTTATTGGTGGATTATTTAGAAAAAAGAAAATATCTGCCTAATACGATATTTTAAGATTTTTAAATAAAAAAAGCCTGCTTATCTAAGCAGGCTTTTTTTTGCTGCATACTTAGCGCAGAATATTAAATAGCAACCCTAAATTACCTATAACCTTTTAAATTTCTATAATAATTAATTATCCAAGTATCTCTCTAAAAATCCTAAATTTTCTCTAAGGCATGTTGCATAGTAATCTGCTTTTAAGTATTCCTCGTAAGCTAATTGAATCGCCTCATCGGAACCAGCCTTTGATTTAACACTCTGTAAATCATCAAATTTTGAATCTCTATTAGACTCGTATTCCTTTAAAGTATGGTCTAAAAAATCAGAAAAAGTAGATTTACTAAGAGCAATACTAATTGCCACTTCTCTTTGACTACTTAGACGATTTAAAATCATTTCATTTTTAAACCGCTCATATAAGGCATCAGAATTAAGTAAGATTTGCTTCTCGTAATTATGTCTCGAAGCCGCTGAGCATAAGACGCCCCATTTTCCTGAAGTTATACCCTTAGCTTTATCAAGTTCACTTTTTAGCATAACTTCTTTTGGTTCTTGCGGATCTCTCCAACTCAAGCCTAATGGATCAATAAAATCATTATCATTAGAGCTAAAAAATGGCTGATAATTACAAGCAGCAAGACTGAACAATCTATTGTTTAAGATATAGGCTTCTAAATCGGATAAAGACATTTCGACATCAGAAAGACTATCAATAAAAAAGAACCTCTCAGTTCTCATTTCTTTATTAATTGCTTGCCTTAAATCTAAACCATCACAGAAGTGTTGAAAAAATCTTTGATAGTTAATTCGAAGATGAAATCTTTGCGGAACATAACTCTTTTCTAAATCTAGATATAAGAATCTATCAATATGAAAAGTTTTGTTAATATTTTTATCTGAATGATTAAAAAACCATTCAAGCATAAATTCTTGAAAACGCCATGCTACGTGCTTCCAGTATGACATTGCATACTCTTCTAACCGTCTCGCGTTCAAAGGTTTAGAGCCTCTTGGAAGCATGGAATTTAAATTTACAGCAAATTCCTCGCGAAGAGTCTCTCTTTTTGCAACTACAAAAGCTTCTCTCGTTCCGATAGTATGCTCTTGTTTGAGTTGATTTATTCTTTCTAGCATACTCAACTCCCGCTCTGTCTTTTTATCTGACATTTTTTGCTGCCAATAATAGAGTAAACCTAATTTTAAAAACCCAAGTTTAGGGTTGCACAACAAAATAAACTTAAAATTAGACTTTGTTGTACAACTTTTTTCTATAATTCATTTTCTGGAAAGATTTAAAAGACCCACTCAAAGACTAGACTAAAATACTCGGTTTTTCAAATTACAATACTTGCTTTAATAACAGTCACCAATTTGAAATATTTTTTACTCTTAAACTTCAATACAACGTCCAAACCTATCATTATTATATCAAAAGATTAATTTATGATAGTATCATCTAAACTGTTTTTTGCACGTGTTTTCTATGAGGTTATCTATGTCTGAAGACAAAAAAGAAATGAATCATTCAAAGAGTGATGAAGACAAAGTTCATGATGGAGAAATGGCTGTAGGATGTATGATCACATTCTTTTTTCTTGGGTTAATAGCTATTGCATTATTGTACTTATTTGCCTCAAATGAAGCAGATAAAGCAACATCTCTAGCGCTAGCACCTAGCCTAGTAGTGCCTTTAGTTTTCTATTTTATATTTGGTGGGTTCAGAACTCGAAGAAGAACTCCCGAATAAAGCTAATTAAGGCTTACAGCATAAAAAGGTCAAAAAATTACTAGGAGGTTCAATCACCTCCTACTTTTCTTTAATAAACATTTTGCTAGTAGTAAAATTTAGAATAAAAAAAAGCCTGCTTATATTAGCAGGCTTTTTTGAATTTATGTTTAAAGTAAAAAACTAAGTAGATGCAGACTGTTCAACTTCCTTCATAGAAAGTCTAACTCTACCTTGTCTATCGATATCGATAACTTTCACTTTAACTTCATCGCCTTCTTTAACTATATCTTCAACTTTTTCAACTCTTTCATTTGCAAGTTGAGAGATATGAACTAGGCCATCAGTCTTAGGTAAAATTCCAACAAAAGCACCAAAGTCAGCTATTCTTTTAACTTTACCTGTATAAATCTTACCAACTTCTGCTTCTTCAATAATATCTTCAATCATTTTAAGAGCAGCTTTTGTAGACTCACCATCAGTGCTAGCAATTTTAACTGTACCATCATCATCGATTTCAATTGTAACACCAGTATCTTTAGTGATTCCTTGAATTACTTTACCGCCTGAACCAATTACTTCTCTAATCTTTTCAGGTTTGATTTTAATAGTTGTAATTCTTGGAGCAAACTCACCTACTTCTTCATTAGGCTTAGAAATTGCTTTAGTCATACAATCAAGAATATGAAGTCTACCTTCTTTTGCTTGAGATAAAGCCTGCTCCATTGTTTCTCTTTGTAAACCTGAGCATTTAATATCCATTTGAAGAGCAGTGATTCCATCTTTAGTTCCACAAACTTTAAAGTCCATATCACCAAAGTGATCTTCATCACCTAAGATATCAGTTAGAACAACTGTGTCTTTTCCATCAGTGATAAGTCCCATAGCAACACCTGCAACAGCGTCTTTAATTGGAACACCTGCATGCATCAGAGCCATACTTCCACCACAAACAGAAGCCATTGAACTAGAACCGTTTGATTCCAAAACTTCAGAAACAATTCTAATTACATATGGAAACTCTTCTTGAGTTGGTAGCACTTTAGAGATTGCTCTTTCAGCTAAATTCCCGTGTCCAATTTCTCTTCTACTAGTTGATCTCATCATTCTAGCTTCACCAACACAAAAAGGAGGGAAGTTGTAATGAAGAAGGAAAGTTTTTTCGTGTTTACCTTCTAAGTTATCCATTCTTTGTGCATCTGCACCAGTTCCTAAAGTAACTGTAGCTAAAGCTTGTGTTTGACCTCTAGTAAATAAACTAGAACCGTGAACTCTTGGAAGTCTTCCAATCTCACACTCAATTGCTCTTACTTGGTCTGGCTTTCTGCCATCAAGTCTAATTTTTTGATGTAAAGTCTTATCTCTACAAACTTGGTTTTCAATGTCATGGAAAATCTCACCTACATCAGCTTTATTCTCTTCATACTGCTCACCTAAGCTTTCAGACAGTTCTGTTTTAATTGCTTTTAAAGCAACTTTTCTCTCAGCTTTCTCAGGAATGTTCATTGCTTCTTCAATTCTAGCTTTAGAAAAAGAAGTGATTTTATCAACCAATGCTACATCTTGTTCTCTAGGAACGAACTCTACTTTTTCCTTTCCTAAAAGATCTCTTAAGTCATCTTGAAGCTTAATAAGCTTTTTAATTTCCTCATGACCATTATAAAGAGCATCTAAAACTTCACTTTCAGGAACAGAATTAGCTCCCCCTTCAACCATTACAATCGCGTCTTTTTTTGCTGCAAGAATAAAATCCATATCAGATTCTGCTTGAGTCTCTCTATCTGGATTAAAAGTATACTTACCATCTACTCTACCGATTCTAAGAGCTCCAATTGGACCTTGAAAAGGTAAGTCTGAAATATGAAGCGCTGCACTAGCTGCAAGCATTGCAAGTGTGTCAGGTGGATTCTTACCATCTGATGCTAGAACATTGATAATAATTTGAACTTCATCACGATAACCATCTGGAAAAAGTGGTCTAACTGGTCTATCGATTAATCTACAAACTAAAATTTCTTCAGCAGTAGGTCTTCCTTCTCTTTTGAAAAAACCACCTGGGATATATCCAGCAGCGTAAGCCTTCTCTTTGTATTCAACTACTAATGGAAAAAAATCTATTCCCTCTCTACCTGGTCCACCACAAACTGTAGCTAGTAGAGTTGTTTCTCCGTATGTTGCGATTACAGCTCCATTAGCTTGCTTTGCTACCCAACCTGACTCTAAAGTCAGCTCAGTCCCATGGAAATCCATTGATACTTTTTTTGTTAATTCAGCACTAGTGCTCATAATTGTTCACCTATCATATTAACCTCTTTAAGACCTCTAAAAATAATAAAGGCAAGAGGCTAATTTTTTTATTAATAATTATATTGTGAGCAAAAAATTAGGTAGGACCTGTTCCTGAACATGCTATCTACGTAGCACCTTAAGCAACAGCACCTGTAAATTCCTTACTTACAAATACACGGACATTATGCACAAATGTAGTGCTAATGTAAATTTTCTATTTTAAGGATCGCTATAGAAGAGACTTTAGGGCTCTAAAAAGACCAATAATAAAGCCGAGCGCGCAGCGGAAAACAAAAATAATTGACTTTGGTTGATTTTTATAGCGTGCCGTAGGCATTTTGCTTAAAGCAAAATAGCTGGTTCAGCGGTAGCTAACCCACTGAAAATTAAGCTAAGTCAATTATTTACGTAGATTTAATTTCTTAATTATCTCTCTATAAGCGTTGATGTCATTAGATTTTATATAATCTAATAATCTTCTTCTTTTACCAACCATCTTAAGTAAACCAAGTCTAGAGTGATGGTCTTGCTTATTAGCTTTAAAATGTGTTTGAAGCTCGTTTATACGAGTTGTAAGAATTGCTACTTGCACAGGAGCAGAACCTGTATCTCTATCGTTAATTTGATAGTTTTTAATAACTTCTGATTTTTGTTCAGTGGCTAATGCCATATTTAAAGCTCCCTAGTAGTATTCTTGTGTAATTATAATAATGTGGTTGAAATATCTATAATAAAATATATCAAGAGTCAATTAGCCACCTTCTGGATATGGTTGACTTAGCTTGATTTTCAGTTTGAAGACTAATTTGTTTAATTCTACTAAAAATCAACCCAAGTCAACCATACTGCTGTCTCCCGCTGCGCTCGGCTCTATACAGGCTGTAATTTAATCCAAATACTAAATAACAGCCTGTATAGGAAACCCCTCTTTTCTCACCATAAAAGTGCTTAAACCTTGGATGTTCTCAGGTTGTAATAAACAACTACTAAGACCAAAATCCTTAACCTGATCCAAGCTATAAGCTTGTTCCAAAGAAAAAGGATTAGAGGCTGTTCTTCTCAAACTATTAATACATGCCCCGCACTCTAAAAACTCTCCAATATCTCTTGCAAGTGAACGAATATAAGTACCCTTAGTACAACTTACTTCAAATCGAATAGAATCGTAGTTATGAAATCTTAAATCTTCAAAATTAATTTCTACTTCTCTTTGCTTAAGCTCAACACTTTTACCTTTCCTAGCCAAATTATAACTTCTCTTGCCTGCGATTTTTATCGCCGAGAAATCAGGAGGAGTTTGCATAGAGATTCCAGAAAACTTTGCTCTTATACTTTCTAAAATCTGTTCTTTACTCATTTTTTCAAATAAATCATTAAGATTATTTTCTTTAAGCACATCTCCTACTATATCATCAGTACTTGTAGTTAAGCCTAATTTTATAGTTCCAGAGTAACTTTTATTTGCAGATAAGAATTTGTTTTGTTGCTTAGTAGCAGTTCCTAGCAAGACCACCATTAAACCAGAAGCTAAGGGATCAAGAGTTCCACAATGCCCTACCTTAACCTTTTTAGTAATACTCTGCGTTGCATTTGCTTGACTGCTGAGAAGCTTTACTAAAGTAAGCACTCTCATTGAACTCATTCCAGAAGGCTTATCAACTAATAAAATTCCATTATTTGATTGCACTGTAATTATAAATCCCTAAGCAGTAATAAATCTTTGTATAGAGGTAATAATTTTTTTCTCAACATTTTTATACTCACCTTCTAAAGTACATCCGGCAGCAGCTTTATGCCCTCCTCCACCGAAAACATTTGCTATAGCATTTACAGATATATCATCTGTTTTAGACCTTAAGCTAACTTTCCACTTGGTATTAACATCACTACTATTTTCTCTAATAAATACTGCAACATCCACTCCTTTAACACTTCTAGCTACATCTACTAAGCCTTCAGTATCATCAGCTGTTGCGTTAAAACTTTTTAAAAGCTCATTTGTTACATTTATTAAAGCTACTCTACCTCCAAGAAATAGCTTCATATCATCTATTGCTTTTGCCTGAAGTTTTAATCTATCTGCGCTTTGAGAATAATATAGTAAATTTGAAATTCTTTCCGGCTCTGCTCCATTTTCTAATAACTTAGCAGCAATATTAAAAGCTCTAGGAGTTGTATTAGAGAATCTAAAAGAACCTGTATCATCTACTAAGCCAGCAAATAGTAGGTTTGAAATTTCAGAACCTATTTCCTTAAGACCTAGTTCAGTAAGAAGTTCGTATACAATAATAGCTGTAGCTGGTGCATTAGCATCAATAAGATTCTTACTTGCCCACGAATCATTTGATTTATGATGGTCTATACACAAGGTATCTAAGTTTGACTTTTCTAAGCACAGCTCTAAGCCTGATGCTCTTTCCTTATTAGCAGTATCAACTATGATAATTGAATCATAATTGGCAAAATCAGGATCTTCATCAACAATACTAGAGCTAACAAATTCAGACATACTTGGAATAATTCCAGAAGGGATAAAAGCTTTTGCATCTTTTCCTAACTTTTTTAGACCCAATGCCAAGCCAACTGCAGAACCAATTGCATCTGGATCTGGAAAAACATGACTAAGTATTAATGAACTAGATTTAGACTTAATGAAATCTAATGCTTCAGCTTTCATCTACTATTCCTCTTCTAACTCTGATTCTGTCTCTGGAGTTTTACTATCTTTAGAATTAATCTGGTCTAAAATCTTATCCATTCTAGCACCAGTTTCTGCTGCTAAGTCATACTTAAAATGCAAATCAGGCACATATCTTAAATCAAGTTCAGCTGCGATTTTTTTCTTTAAAAAACCAACAGAGCCATCTAATGCTTTTTGTGTCTCTTTTTTAACAGCTTCTTTATTTTTTAAATCTGTATCTAGTAAGAATGTCCAATATAATTTTGCGTGTCTTAAATCAGGACTTAAATCTATTTCATTAACAGCAACATTACCTAGTCTAGGGTCTCTCATAGTGCTTAGGTTTTTTGAGAGAAAACCTTGAAGCATTTCTGTTACTCTTTCTTTTCTAAACATGTTTTTTGCTGTTTTGTTCTTATTTTACACTTTTTAAAAAGGGCAAATCTAAAAGACTATACAATAGCTACTTCTTCTACTTTAAAAATCTCCATCAGATCCCCATCTTTAATATCGCTATAACCATCTAAACCGATACCACATTCATAGCCTGTTGCTACTTCTTTAACATCATCTTTGAATCTTCTTAAACTAGCCATTGTTCCTTCAAACATAACTGTTCCATCTCTAAGCAGTCTTACACTAGCCCCACGTTGGACAACTCCGTCTGTTACATATGAACCAGCAACAACTCCTAGCTTAGGCACTTTGAAAGTTTGTCTTACTTCTACATGACCTAAAGTCTTCTCTTTAAACTTAGGAGCCATTTTACCTTTAAGAGCGGAGTTCACTGACTCAACTAAATCGTAAATAACTCTAGAGAAAAGCATATCTACACCGCTTTTTTCTATCAGCTGACTAGCACGAGGATCAGGCCTCACGTTAAAAGCAATAACAATTGCACCAGATGCAGATGCTAATTGAACATCATTTTCGTTAATAGCCCCTACTGCTTTATGGATTACCTTAACTCTTACCTCTTCGTTACTTAAGTCCCCAAGAGTAGTAGAAACAGCTTCAACTGAACCTTGAACATCAGCTTTTACAATAAGTGGCAATTCTTTCATCTCAGCTGAATCAGCCATGATTTCAGAAAACTTTTCTAGCGTTAACTGACTTCCATTCGTAGCACTTGATACTTGAGAAGATAAACGCTTTCTTCTTAACTTTTCTTGTCTCTCCTCGGCAATTTGTCTTGCTTGAGAATCATTTTCACATACTAAAAAATCATCTCCAGCAATTGCAGCTTCACTAGCTCCTAGAATCTCTACAGGAATACTAGGCCCAGCCGTATCTAGGTTTTTTCCATCATCAGAAATAATTGCTCTAATTTTACCAGAGACTCCACCTGCTACAAAGCAATCTCCTTTTTTAAGAGTTCCGCTTTTAACTAAAACAGAAATAACTGCTCCTCTGCCTTTATCAATTCTTGATTCAATAACAGCACCAGTTGCTCTTCTATCTGGATTAGCATTAAGTTCTAAAATTTCAGATTGTAAATGAAGAGTTTCTAATAAGGTATCAACGCCTTCTCCAGTAATTGCAGAGACCTTAACTATAAGAGTATCCCCACCCCAATCCTCTGGCACTAAACCATGCTCTGATAATTGGTTAATTACTTTTTCAGGACTTGCATCTTCAACATCAATCTTGTTTACAGCTACCACTATTGGAACCTCTGCTGCTTTTGCATGATTTATTGCTTCAATAGTTTGTGGCATTACGCCATCATTTGCAGCAACTACTAATACAACAATATCAGTTACACTAGCTCCTCGCATTCTCATTGCAGTAAAAGCTTCGTGACCAGGAGTATCTAGAAATGTTACCGAGCCACCGCCTGCAACTTCTACATTGTAAGCACCTATATGCTGAGTAATACCACCGTGTTCTCCTTGAGTAACTTCTGTTTTTCTAATTGCATCTAAAAGAGAAGTTTTACCGTGATCTACATGCCCCATTACAGTTACAACTGGTGGTCTGCTTACTAGCTTAGATTCATCTTCTTCTTTAGTTAAAGTCTGAACTAATTCATCAACACTGTTTTCAACATTTTGAACCGTGAATTCATACTCTTCAGCAATTAAAGTAGCAGTATCTAAATCAACGAACTGGTTAATGTTTACCATCATACCAAGACCCATTAGCTTACCAATTACTTCTCCGGCTTTAAGCCCAAGCTGCCTTGCTAATTCTCCAACAGAAATCTGCCCATCTACTTTAACTATTCTCTTAGAAGCTTTTTTAGGTGAAGCTTCTCTAGGAACAGAAGGTCCTCTTTTTCTATTCTTTTTAGATCTCCAGTTATCTTTCTCACCTTCGTAATCTATTAACTGCTTTTTGTTTAGAACTTGTTTTTTTCTAGATCTCTTAGATGCTTTATCTGCAGCACCACCATGAACTTTTTTCCTTTTAGATTTAGTCCCTCCCCTATCTGGTTTTGAAGCATCAGGTCCTGAAGCATTAGGTCCTTGGTTATCAGAGTCTGGTTTAACTTGCTTAGGCTTAGGCTCTTCTAATTGTATTTTTCCTAAAACTTTTGGAGCTCGAACATCGTGCTTTTTTCTAAGCTCATCAACACTTCCGTTTCCATTAGCCACAGCGTTAACAGGCTCTTGATTGCCATTTAACTGAGCAGAATCTTCTTTTACTACAACTTCTTCCTTAGTTGTTTCTTCAGCACTAGCCGAAACTTCTTCTTTTTGGGCTTCTTCTTTAGGCTCAGCCTTATCTTTCTTAAAAATAGCATCTGCTGCTTCAAGAGCATCTTTTCTATTCTTATGCTCTTTTTCTAAATCTGGTGCTAAAGTTGGAAGGTCTCTCGAAGGAGGTAAATCTTCAGACTTAATTGATAATTCTATTTTCTCCTCTTTGGGAGCTTCTGTTTGATTAGCTTTTTTTCTTCTTCTTATTACCTTTGCACCTACTCTTTTTTCAGTAACAAGCTTTCCTTCAATTCTTTTTTCTTGAACATCGCCGTCTTTTTCAGCAGCTACACTTTTTCTAATAACAAATCTTCTAACCTTATCAGCCTCGTCATCTGATAGCGTGTTCGAATGTGACGTCTTACCTGAAATACTTAAATTAGTACATAGCTCTAATAAAGCCTTATTCTCAAGACCTAATTCTTTTGCTAATTCATGAACTCTCATTTTTGCCATAACTATCTTACCTAAATACTCTACCTAAAAAACTCACCTAAAAATCGGCTTAATACTATTAATCTTTTTAACCTTACTATCACCTGCTTTAATACCAATTATTTTTTTTAAATCGATATTCTTAGCATCACTGCTTTTAAAATTTTCTTTCAGGCTATAAAATAATTTATAGCTTGATTTTTCATTCACACATTTTAAGTGCAAATAAGCTCCCCTTCCAGGTAGTTTAAAATCTTTATCAAAAAGCAAACCTCCGCTTGCTTTTCTAACAAACCTATAAAGATTCTCTTTCCCTGTTTTACTTTTACATACTACACAGGTTCGAAGTCTCTGCTTTCTAAGCACCTTACGACTTGAAGTTTTTTGCTTCATTACAAACTCAAAAGTGCTAGCCCTGAACTATAGCTCATGACTATGCTTCAGGTCTTTGCACCCTTAAAAACGCTTCAGTTGCACTGCAAACTAACTCTGCTTCTTCAGGTCTTAAACCTGTAGTCTCAGTTAATTTCTCAGAATCTACCTCCGCTAAAGACTGTATTGAAAGAAAACCATTTTCAACTAATAAAGCTTTAATCTCTAATGGAAGAATTAATTGCTCTATATCAGTAGTTGTAGAATCTCCAGACTCCTCATCCGAACCTTCTTCTTCACCGATTTCATTTGAAAGCTTAACTGCACCAGCATGAATAATCTCAGCTCTTTCAGCCCCAACTCCTTCAATTTCAGAAAGCTCTTCAACAGATGCCTCAGCAACTTCAGTTACACTTCTGTAACCTTCTTGATAAAGCAATTCAGATTCTCCAAAACCAATATCAGGAATAGACTCTAGCGCTTTTCTTGCCTTTTTAGACTCTTCTTCAGCAATACTTTCACTTCTAACATCAATTCTCCAACCAGTAAGCTTTGAAGCTAGTTTTACGTTTTGACCTTTTCTTCCAATTGCAAGCGATAATTGATCATCTGCAACTACAACTTCCATTGCTCTTTCTTCTTCATCAACTACAACTCTTACAACATCAGCAGGTGAAAGTGCTCTTGCTACAAAACTAGGTGCATCAGGAGTCCAAGTAACAATGTCAATTTTCTCTCCTCTAAGTTCAGAAACTACTGCTTGAACTCTACTACCCTTAATTCCAACACAAGCTCCTACAGGATCAACATTTGGATCGTTTGAGTAAACTGCAATCTTTGCCCTTTCGCCAGGCTCTCTAGCAACACTTTTAATCTCTACAATTTTCTCTGATATTTCCGGAACGCTTTGCTCGAAAAGCTTTCTCATAAACTCAGGATGACTTCTAGTTAAAACAATTTGAGGTCCTCTACTAATTGGGTAGATATCAAGGATCATTGCCCTAACTCTCTCACCCTGTCTGTATCTCTCTCTAGCTATTTGCTCTCTATAAGGAAGAATAGCATCAGTTCTACCAAGGTTTACTATAGTGTTTCCTCTTTCAAATCTTTGAACTATACCGTTTACGATTTCACCTTTTCTATCAATATATTCTTGATAGATAATATCTCTTTCAGCATCTCTTAACTTTTGAACAATAACTTGCTTTGCAGTTTGTGCTGCAATTCTTCCAAGCTCAGCAGAATCAAGCTTTCTTCCTAGCTCATCTCCAACTTCACAATCAGGATCGAATTCTTTTTTAGCAACATCTAGAGTTACTTGGTTTACAGGGTCATCAACTTTATCAACAACTGTTTTAAACTCATGCACCTCTATCTCACCTACATCAGTGTTATAAGAAGCCTCTAAGTTCATACTATGGCCGTAATGCTTTTTTGCTGCACTTAATACTGCAGACTCTAATGCATCCACAAGTATCGTTTTATCAATACCTCTGTCTCTACCAACTTGTCCTATAATCTGGTCTAAATCGAATTTTATTCCCATAAGAATCCTAAAATAAAAGTCCTAAAAATATCTAAAATTTAAAATCTATTCTTGCTTTTTTAACTACATTTAAAGGAACTTCCCATTCCTTAACAATCTTAACTTTCTTTCTTGCCTTTCCAGTGCCCTTACGAGTATTAGTTGTTACCTCAACAACAATACTTTGCTCACTAGCACTTTTTAAAACACCAACTAATTCAGATGGTATTG
>CAYOZL010000052.1:0-6739 GCA_964408435.1 uncultured Bdellovibrionales bacterium
TTTAACTGGTCTTTATAGCTAAGTAGCGGATTGTAAAAATCAGCTGAGCTATATGCAGGAGTAATTAAAAGAATAAAAAATAAAGCTAAAACCATATTATAGTTATGCTAGAAAGATGAATAATAGTATCAATAAAAACAGCTACTTAAGTGCCTGGATGATAAATAACTTGTTTAAGTGGTGCTAAATATTCAATGATGTCAGTAGGTTAATAAGGAGATTTTATGAAAATACTTAAACTAGTGGTATCAGTTTTAGCTCTACCAACTTTTGTCTATGCTTCAGGATTCGCAGTTCTAGAGCAAAGTGGTAGAGGGCTTGGCCAGTCATTTGCAGGGGCTACAACAGGATTTGGAGATGGTAGTAGTGCATTTTTTAATCCCGCAGCAATGACAGAATTAGATGGCGATTTATTACATTTATCAAATAACTTAATTGTTCCAAATGCTGAATTTAGGGATAGTGGAAGTGTTCAACTTGGTCCTACTGGAAGTCCGGTTGGTCCTATTGTTGGAACGAACGGCGGCGACGGCGGTGTTGTCGCTTTAGTGCCCAATGTTTACTACGTAAAAGGCTTTAATAAAGATAAGGGTAAATTAGGTTTTGCGATTAACTCTCCTTTTGGTCTTTCTTCTATCTACGATAGTGACTGGGTAGGAAGGTATCAAGCTGTTAAATCTGAACTTACTACTATTACGCTTACACCTTCAGTTGCATATAAGCTTTCTGATAATCTATCTATTGGAGGGGGTGTAAATGTAATGTATGCGGAAGCTGAGCTTACAAATGCAATAGATTTTGGAACAATTGGAGCTAGCCAGTTAGGTGCAGCTGCCGCTAATTTTGGCCTTAGTCCTCAAGCAAATGATGGTTTTGTCGATGTCTCAGGAAATGACTGGGGTGTGGGATATAATCTAGGTCTTACATATAAGCTTGGTAATACTACATTTGGTGCAAATTATCGTTCTAAAGTTAACTTAGAGTTAAGAGGAAATGCTGATTTTACAGTGCCTGATGCAGCTCAAATTTTAACTTCAACAGGAAGTTTTACTGATACAGGAGCTGTTGCTTCTCCGGTGCTTCCAGAAACTATTGGCTTTGATATTGCTCACAAGGTTAACGATAAGTTGTTAGTTACAGCAGGAGCAATATGGACTGGTTGGGATAGAATTAGAGACTTGAGAGTTGAATTTGGATCCACTCAGCCTGATAACGTTGTTGATTTAGATTGGAACTCAACTTGGAGATACGCATTAGGTGCTTCTTATGAAGTTTGTGACAAACTAATACTAAGAGCGGGTGGTTCATATGAGCAAACTCCAATTGAAAGTGCAGAGTTTAGAACTGCTAGAATTCCTGATGATGACAGGATTTGGTTAAATATCGGTGGAACGTATCAGGTTAGAGACAATGTTGAATTGGATTTGAGTTATGCCCATGTATTTTTACAAGAGGGTTCAATTAATACTGTAGGCTCAACAGGAGATGTTCTAAATGGAGATTTTAATGATCTTGGATTAGATATCATTGCTCTTTCTCTTACTTGGAGAATGTAGTTTAGAGAGTATAAGAATTAAAATTTAATTCTAAAAAGCGGGCATAGGCCCGCTTTTTTTATACTCAAAGTTTAAGTTGTAACTTGTTTATGATATTTAAATCTTGTGAAATAAACTAAAATATTTAAAGTACTTTTGCTTTATTTTAATTCACTATGAATTTCTCATAGCTACGATCTTTTTAAATTTTATATACGGGTAATGGATTGTGCCATTATTTATAAATTAATCGCGGTTTTTTTATTGAAAGATCTTATGTCTAGTCAAGGCAGACGACAGTTTCATCAACATTTTCTTCGCAATATTTCTGCTAAGCGCATGCAGAAACTCGAAAGAGTTTTCCCTGAAGGTGCTCATATCGTTCATGGTATGTACTTAGGAGATAAGCCTATGGAGTTAAAAGAATTAGTGGAGGAGATGTCTTGTGCGAGGGGAACTGTAGCTTCAAAACGAGACGAAGCATTGATTTTGTTGGGTAGAAAAGGAAGTTTTAATGCTCTTGCAAAAACTGCAGCAAAATTGACCCAAGAGGAATACCAAAGGAGAGAGATTTTATACTATCTTCTTAGCAATAAATTAGAGCAGTTATGTGAGCTAGAAAAGTCTTTAGCTAGAGCTACTTTGGAACAAGGCTTTTTCTATGAAAGACTTGAGGAAAAGTTCGGTATGAAAAAGAGTGTAATAAAAAACATACTGTTAAGAATGATCGGTCAAAGAGAAGTTAGAATTGATGAGCCGGGCCCAAAGTTAAGAACCTCTATGTTTACTAAAGCAAAGAGCAACCCAGAGTTAAACCCTAAAGCAGAGACTGAGCTAAGAGTGCTAAGGTTCTATGCTTCAGGACGCCCAAGTCAGGAGATTGGTAAATGTTTAAAGGTGTCTCGCTCGAGTGTTTCAGTGTTAATGTCTGAAGTATTAAGAGAAATAAGTGCTTCTGAGTTTGCTTCTGAGCTTGAAACACTAAGGATAGAATCTAAGAATCACAGTGGTAATCCAAGAGTACAAAAGTTTTGGCTTTACCAGAATTTGCTTCCTTTATATTTAGAGTATCGCTCTAGATATCCTTTTGGAAAACGAGAGAAGAAATTACTTAATCTTCGAATAAAAGGAACAAGCACAAAAAAATGTTCTGAAGTCATGGGGATTAGCACTCGTGAGTTGCCAGTCTTAGACAGGGCGCTTTTAGGAATTATGATACCTAAAAAGCAAGTCAAATTTCCAAAGACCAAGCCTTTTGCACCATTTACTAAAAGGCAAATAGATTTTTTCAAAAATGTTCCATATAGGGGCTCTAAATCAGTTAAGCAAGCTGCTTTAAAACAGAGAATCTTATTTTAAGGTTTAGCATAATCCAATAACCCGGACTCTTAAGCTTATAATTATACTTCAGATTTAAGGTAAATATACATATTTTACATGTTTGAATATATAAGGTATTTAATCATTAATCTAGTTGTTAATTATTGAAAGAAGACAATGTGGTCTTGATTCGTAATTATATCATTTTTGTTTGGGTAAAGAGTTATTTTCGTATTCGTAGAGGTGTAAAAACTTTTTCGAATACGACGCTATGAAAAAAAAGCACTGATAAGGTGCTGGTTTTAACAATAAGGAAGTCACTTGAGTAAAGCAACAAAGAAGTCCAACAACTACGTAACTCCCCAAGATGATGCGGCCATTGATGATCCAGTTCGTATGTATCTGATGCAAATGGGCGAAATTCCTCTTTTGACAAGGGAGGAGGAAGTCAGCGCAGCAGTAAAGATTGATAGAGCACGTTTTTTATTTAGAAGACATTTGCTCGCAACAGATTTTATGTTGCAAGGTGCTTTTACTTTGTTAGAGATGGTCTCTGATAAAAAAACGAGACTAGATCGCACGATTGAAGTATCGGTTACTAATAAAGTTGAGAAGGAACGAATTCTTCTACGCTTAGTTCCTAACTTAAAAACACTTAAGCATTTACTTGCAGAGAATAAAAAAGATTATCTTATTGCGATTTCTAAAAGTAGAGATCCTAAAAAACGCCGTGCGGCATGGCGACGCTTGATTATTCGACGTAATAGATGTGTTAGGTTAATTGAAGAGTTAAATCTTCGATACTCTAAATTAGCGCCCTTGTTTAAACAGCTTGAAAAAATTAATTCTCAAATGCAAGCAATCATTAAGTTGATTGAAGCAGTTAAGAGGCCAAAATATTCTGGGCCAAAAAAGCTTGAGGACTTACAAGCAGATCTGCGTTATTTAATGATGCTAACTTTTGAAAGTCCTGCAACTTTGAATCGCCGCGTTCTGCAGTCAAAAGAGCTTGAAGTAAAACAAGACGATGCTA
Source organism: uncultured Bdellovibrionales bacterium (assembly GCA_964408435.1). Lineage (GTDB taxonomy): Bacteria > Bdellovibrionota_C > UBA2361 > SZUA-149 > CAYOZL01 > CAYOZL01. The sequence goes on from CAYOZL010000052.1 coordinate 3,889, forward strand.
AGAAGGTTCTCTCAACAGGCAATCTACGTTTAGTCGTTTCAATTGCTAAGAAATACAGAAACCGAGGGCTAAGCTTTCTCGATTTAATTCAAGAAGGCAATACCGGTCTCATGCGAGCAGTTGATAAATTTGAACACGAACGAGGATATAAGTTTTCAACTTATGCTACGTGGTGGATTAGACAAGCAATTACTCGTGGTATCGCTGATCAGAGTAGAACAATTCGTGTGCCTGTGCATATGATTGATACGATGAGTAAAGTTCGAAATGTCATGCGAGATCTGGTTCAAGAGCTAGGAAGAGAGCCAGGGCCAGAAGAAGTAGCTGAGCGCTCAGTTCTTTCAATTGACGATACAAAAATAATCATGAAAATGGCAAGAACGCCGCTTTCCTTAGATCAACCTGTTGGAGATAATGAGGACTCAACATTTGGTAATTTTCTCAAAGACGATCGAGAAGAGGATCCACTGTATGAAACTCATCAAGCTGCGCTGAAGTCTAGAATAGAAGAAGTCATGGAGCACCTTAACTATCGTGAAAGAGAGATTATCAAGCTCAGGTATGGTCTTAGCGATGGTTATAGTTATACTCTAGAAGAGGTCGGAAAGATTTTCTCTGTTACCAGGGAACGAGTTCGTCAAATCGAAGCGAAGGCAGTTAGGAAATTGCAACAGCCGTATCATAATGAAAGTTTAATCGCTTTTCTAGATGGGCCTGATTTATTATCAACTGAAGCATTTGTAAAAGGTCGTGTATAAGAGCTTATTAAGTTTTAATTAAAAGACTTAATAAAGTGGCTTTATAAAGGTATAAATAGTGTTCGTATTCATCTCAAATAGTCTTTTGACTGTTTTACTTGTTTATTTTACTGTGAATAAATCTTAATCGCTCTTTAAATTTAACATAGAAACAAGATTAGCTTTTTCTTGAGGAGTTTTCTCTTCAAGGGGAAGCCTTTAGCAAGGTTGTAGATAGACTAGTAGTCTATTCGTTTTTCCCTTTCTTCGTTTTGATGAAAAGGAGTTAGTCATGGGTCTTATTAAATTCAATCCGAATTTTATCGAGTTAAACAAGCCTTCAAAGCAATTTGTAGAGAAGGTGGCTTCGATGATCGTGCATGGAGGTAATTCTCCGGGCTATGTCGCTATTTCAGGGATGAGAGAAGTATTTAAAGATTTCGGACTAGAATCTTTTAAAGGAATTGAGTCCGGTTCTGATGATTGCTCAACTCCTGATTCCACACTATTTCTTGAAAACTTATTGCAAGAAGTTTTCAGCCATCTGGAGAAAATCCCTTCATCAACTAAGTCTCTGATCTTTAATGGATTTAGAGAAATCCGTAGTGACGATAAAAAGACTTTGAGATATGGCTCTTTTGGTACAAGAAAGAAGTACTATGTTTCTTCACGCATAGGGATTGAAAGAGCGATTGAAGGAATGATCGCGATGGCTCGTCTTGACGGTATCGAACTATCAAGAGAGTATTTTTTTGAAGAAACCATAGTAGATCAAGGCTACGAGTCTACCAAAGTTCCACATTTAGATCCTTTCCCTGGCTTTGGTTCATTGCAGAAATTTGTAAGTAACGTAAGCGGCGGAGACACTCAGCTTTTTGATGTTGGGCAAATGTGTAACGATAAGAATCTCAAACCATGGGAAGTCTTAATGTTGCATTCTCCAAATCCTCAACATGTCTTTGGAGAGTCTAAAAAAGTTCCGTTTATTCCATACAAGGCTTTTATTGTTAAGCCTAAGTATGTAGAGGAACTTCATCATTCGTACTGTTGCGAAATATTGACAGACCCTGAGCAGGTTTTAATTTTTAATAACATGATTGCTCGAGGAGATGAGGGAGAATTCTATTGCATCGCCCATGGAGCAACTACACCAGAGCCAGTAAATGAGAGTCCGATTAGAGATCTAACACTTTCAATTGCTTTTCCGGCTCTATCTCTTGCGGAGATGAAGAGGTTATACAAATTAATTTATATTTAATAATTTAGGATATTCTAAAGGCTTAACCTAGTACATTTTATCAATCTCAGCTTTAAAGTCTTTTTCAACTAAAGCTCTTTTAATTTTAAAAGTTGGAGTTAAATATCCATTATCAACAGAGAAATCCTCTTTTGTTAAATAGAAATTCTTAACTGTTTCGTAACTAGCAAGCTCAGAATTAACTTTATCCACATGGCTTTTAATTGCAGCTCTAAGTTCTTCGTTAGAATTTGCATCAGCTAAATCGCTCACATTCTTTTCTTTTGCCCAAGTATCAATTTCTTCTTGGTTAAGCGTAAGTACTGCAACACAGTATTTGCGTCCATCTCCGCAAAGAACTGCTTGAGAAACTAGTGGGTAGGTTTTAATTGCAGTTTCAATATCGTGTGGTGCAATATTTTTCCCGCCTGAGGTAACTATAATCTCTTTTTTTCTACCGACAATATATAAATTACCTTGGCTATCTAACGAACCTAAATCTCCTGTATGAAACCAGCCTTCACTATCCCAAGACTTTTTAGTAGCAGTAGGTCTGTTGTAATAACCAATTGCAACATTTGGTCCTTTGTACTTAACTTCTCCGTCCTCGGCGATCTCTAACTTAATATCACTTGCTAGCACGGGCCCTACTGAACCAATAGGAGTGTTAAATTTTCCTACATTTACTGCAACGCAAGTTTCAGTTAGACCGTAGCCTTCAATTACAGGAATTTCTAATGCAAAAAAGAAATCTGCTACAGTTGTTGGAAGCTTAGCACCTCCAGAAAGTGCAAAAGAGAAGTTCTCTCCAAAAAGTTGTTTCGTTACTTTTTTTCTTAAAGCTTTTGTAAGTTTAAATACTAATTTGTCTTTAAAG
>CAYOZL010000052.1:6839-17612 GCA_964408435.1 uncultured Bdellovibrionales bacterium
GCAAGATGGTTCCCATGTGTTTGCATCACTCCTTTCGGAGGGCCAGTTGTGCCAGAAGTATAAACAAGTGCAGAGAGTGAATCTAACTTAGAACTGTTTCTTTGTTCTGGTCTACTATCTTTAATTTTTGAGTCTTTAACTATAGTTTCTAGTGTAGTTGCGAAGTCAGTTTTTTCACTTAGTTCTTCAAAAGACACTGCAGCTTTAATTTTGATTTTTGTTCTACAAGCTTCTCTGTCTTCAGTTGCAGGAATCTCTGATTCTTTAGCAATAATTTCATTAATCTTATTTAGTTGTTCTTGGTTCTCGAGCATTACTACATCTGCGCCAGAATCAAATAAGATATAAGCAATGTCTTCAGGTGGGAGTGATTGATAAACTGATACAGAAACTGCAGAGCATGCCATGATTGCTAAGTCTGCGATCATCCATTCTGGCCTTGAGCCAGAAATAATAGCTACTTTATCTTCTGGTTTTACTCCTATGCTAATTAAATAGTTTGCTAATTTATTTACCTTGGCTTCAACTTGAGAATTTGTAAGAGTGCTTTTTTCTCTTACTACGCTTTCATCTTCTTTGTCTTTTACTATTGCTTGTGAGCAAGAAATTTCATTGGGCTTAGAATCTACTAATTTATAGAATGCATCAGAGAGACTCTTTGCATCGATAACGTTTTTAATACTTTCCGGATTATATTTAATAGTATTTTTCATAAGTTTTAATGATCCTAAAAATCTGCTTATGAATATGATAATTTTTTTTTCCTACTAAGGCTAATGCTTTTTTTACAGAAGTAGTTTAAATGCTTTAGATTTTCTGCTTAAATCATAATTTTCTAACCATTTTTTAGGAAGTTCCTCTCTTTTAGTCTCAATCATTCCAAGTGAGGTAAATAGATTCCACATTGCTTGATTAGTGCTTAATGAGAAAACATAAGATTTCTTAGTTTCTCTAGCTTCTTTAATTAATTTATTTGCAAGTCTTCTAGCTCCACCTCTACCTTGAAACCTTGGTATCGTGCAAAATTTAGCTAGCTCTACTGCTTGCCCGTAGTCATTAATCATTGCAGCAGCTACAACTTTTGTGTTGATTGTATAAACATAGAATTGTTTTATTAAATTTGCGATTTTGTCTTCGCTTACTTCTAATACCCAGCCAGCATCAATACTTGGTTTTAGCATGCTGTGAATTGAGATAATGTCGTTTTCTGTCGCTGGTCTGATATCAATTGAATATTTATCGGTAATTAGAGTTCCGCAACCTTCATGAGAAAACATTTCTTGAAATAAAGAGCCTCTTTCACATTTTAAAAGAGAGAACTCAGTATTTTCTTCATTACTACTTCCAATATTAAGAAAGCTTTCTAAGATTTCTCTAGGGAATTTAATATCTTTATTAGATTCTATAAGTTCTTTAACTTCATCAAATGAAAGATATGACTTTATTTCTTCTTCTATCTGAATTCCAGAATATTTTGATAAATAAAAAATTCTATCAGCTTTTAGTTTTTTAGAAATTTCAAGAGTATAATTAATTATGCCTGGAATTATACTAGGGCAATTTTCACTATTAAAGGCGTAGATAGCAGGATTGGAATCATCTTTAGAATTATTTACTGATTTAAAATCAGAATAATAATTTATAGGAAACCCTCTATTTGTTAATGTTTTTGCAATTTCTTTAGTCTTTTCGCTAGCGATGCAAACAATGTTGAAATTTATTTTAGAGGTTTGTAGAACTCTTAAATCGTCAATTATTTTAGCAATTGAGTCTTTCTCTGATAGAGCAATTAGGAATTTAGAATCTCTAAATTTCCATGCGTAGTAAAATAATTCGTTTGCTCCTAGTAGTCTATCGTCTTTCATTTATAGAAACAGTATAAGAAAATTAAAACAAAGGCTATAGTCTATTTAATAAGGTATATGCCGAGTATACCGTTAGCGAAGCTACTAGCCTTTGGCTAGAGGTGGGAAATCAACTATATCTCTTCAAAAGGTTGTATGATTACAAATCCATCGCCTTCAAATTTCATTTGTATACTTTCACCACTTCCTCTGCCAATTAGTGTATCAGAAGAGATATCAGTTTTAAATTGAGGGTGCAGGCCTCCAGACCACGCAACTGTTGCTTGTATATCTGTCATTAAAGGTTCATTTGGTTTTACTCTTAGAACTAATGGGTCTCCTATTGTAGTAATAGCCACAGATCCATTTCCACTTAATCTAACATTGAACATGCCACCTTTTGCATAAGCTGCTAATTGTTTCAACCAAGTAATATCCCAGTTTATATCTTGTTCAAATGCTAATAGATTTTCACCGTTTACTACCATTGAATGCGCACCTAAGTCATGGATAGAGATTTTTTTACCTTGGTCAGCTAAGTATAAATTTCCAAGCCCTGATGCTCTAGTTAAAGTAGTTCCTTCTTTTGTAACTGCCTTTTTAATGGTCTTACCTAGGCCGTGTTCAAATATTCCTTCTCTTGTGAATTTAACTGAGCCGTAATAGCCAATCATAGAGCCAGTTTTAATCCAAGACATTCCGTTTAAGAATACATCTAGAATTCTGTCATTTTTTAAAACGAAAGTTTTTCCTGATTCTCTTTTTTCATTAATGTTATTTAGTAATTTATTTTCAAATGGTCTAGGCTCTATACATTGTTCTGTAGGTAGTATTTGGGCAGGTTCTTTATGCAGGGGTTTGTCCACTGCTGTGTAATCTGTAACAGTGCTTTGCTTTTTTGCAGTGTTTTTTATGTTATATTCGTTTGTTTTTCTCTCAGTAAGTTCAGATCTATTTACTGCTTCTTTCTTTAGACTTTCAAGTTTGTTTTTTTGTGAATTATATTGATCTAAGTTATTGCTAGGAATTTTTAATTCGTCTTCTAGTAAAATTTTACCACTTTGGATTGCATTGAATAATTTAGATAATAATTTTTTTTCAGCTTCATCAATAACTCCATCAGATTGAATTTGAGAAAGAATTTGATCATGAGTGCTGCGATTAATTCTGCCACTTTCTATTGAATCACTAATTGTTTTTTCTAAATCCATCATCTTAAAATATATCTAAAAACCTAAAAGTTAAATCACACAATTATAGCTATTTATTCTGTGTCTTTGTTATGACAAAAAATACGCAATATGAATATTTTACTGTAACTAGTAGAAATTATTACCTTTTTATTTCTAAAATACATTTTCACAGTGTAGATTAAGCTACTTTCGTACTGCTACTCTATAAGTATGGATTATTTAAAGCCGAATGTAGTTGATGTGCAAGTTTTACTTTTACTTGAAGCCGATAAGTTAAAAATTGGAAAAAATTTATCTGCGAAGAAAATTAAAAAGTATTTTTCTAAATATGAAAAACTTAAAGAAGTATTTTGGAGCTATGATGATACTAATTTAGTTTTTACAGAACTTAAGAGTAGTAAAGAGCTTTATAAATATTTACGCTCTTCAATTTATGATTTAATTGTAATTGATCAAGATGCCTTAGCTCATACTCCACAATTATTACTGGCAGTAAAAGATATTGGAATACCGATTTTATTTATTAAGTCTGTAGAATCAGAAACATGTAAACTTAAAAGCAATGTAGAAAATGTATTTGAAGATAATGTCTTTGAAGATATAGATGATTATGAAGAAGCGTATTGGGCAGATCGTCGCAGTCTTATTAAGGCTGTAAGAAGGTCTGTGAGAAATGCCTTTAAGCACGCACTTAGTTTCCAAGTTAGTAGAGATAGATTGGTTTCTAAAATCCTTGAAATGTTTATTAATGATTCTAACCTTGAGCTAGAGAAGCTAGTACCTAAAGCTTTAGAAGAGGTAGGGCGATTTTGTTCTATCGATAAGCTTTATATTTGGAATTTTCATTTTGATAATTGTTTGATGAGTAAGAGTTATCAATGGTCAAAACCTGGAGTGAAGTTTCGCTTTGAAGTAGGGGAGCAGATTCCTATGAATATATACTCTTGGGTTCTAGATAAAATTAAAAACAAAGAGACAGTCAGTTTTTCTAATTATTCTGAAATACCAGAGCATGCTGTATCAGATAAAAGTTCATTTAAGATGTCTAACACCCTTTCTTTTTTAGCCGTGCCACTGGTGTCTAATAATAAAGTATTTGGCTATATCGGTTTTTCTTCAGTTAATAAGGAGAGAAAATGGGGACAAAGAACAATATCTTTGCAAAAGACTTTAGCTAAGGTTTTTGTAAGCGCATTAGAAATTTATAATTCTAAACAAGCTTTAATTAGGTTTGAAGATTATTTTAGTAATGTAACTGAGAATTTAAAAGAAGGTTTAGTTATTGCTGATAGTGATGGTGTCATAGAGAGAATGAATTTATCAGCTAAGAAAATGTTAGCAATTGATAATACTGATTGTGAGAGTAAGGGAATTAAAGAAATTATTGGAAATGATGCTTGGGAAGAGATTCTAAGCTCTTTAAAAAGCAAGGAAGAAAAAACAACTCACATTCAAGAAGCATTTGAATTTTGTGATGCTAAAAATAACTGTAAGTGGTTGAAATTTAATGCCGCTAGTCCTTCAAAGGAACTTTCTTTTGAGCTTAAGAATAAAATTGTAATCTTAATCACAGATATTACTAGTCAAAGAAAAATACAAGATCAGTTAAGACATTCTCAAAGTATGGAAGCTCTAGGTCGAGTGGTAGGTGGGGTGTCTCATGACTTTAATAATTTGCTCACCGCTGTTTTAGGTTATTCAGGACTGTTACTTGATCAGATGCCAGAGCAAAGTCCATATAGAGCTGAGATAAAACAAATTAAAAAAGCAGCAGAACAAGGATCTTCCTTGGTTAATCAGCTTTTAACTTTTTCAAGAAAAAAAGTTTTAAGCGTTAAGATAATTCAAATAAATAAAATAGTTCTAGACAGTATTAAAATGTTAGAGAGGCTAATTCCTAAAAACATAGTGTTTGAGTTAAACTTAGAAGGTGAATTGCCTAGGGTAAAGCTTGACCAAGTTTTGCTTCAACAAATTATAATGAATTTAGCTATCAATGCTAGAGATGCAATGCCTAAGGGTGGTAAGATTAAAGTTAGTACGAAGCTAGATAGCGATAATGTTTTACTAATGATTGAAGATAATGGCATGGGTATTCCAGAGGATATTTTGCCTAATATTTTTGAACCTTTTTTTACAACGAAAGAAGAAGGTAAAGGTACTGGTTTAGGCTTATCAACTGTATACGGGGCGGTAAAGCAAAGTGGAGGGGAGATTAAAGTTGATTCTAGAATAGGAAAGGGGAGTGCTTTTACTATAAGTTTTCCAAAAGCCAAGCGAAGTCTTAACCCAATTGTTTCTTCTTCAGCTTCATCTTTAGTGTTGGAAAAATTTAGAGATGCAAGTGAGACAGTCTTGTTAGTAGAAGATGATTCTTCAATTAGACAATTAGTTAAGCAAGTTTTACTTACAAAAGGTTATAAGGTTCTAGAAGCATTAAATGGTAGTGAAGCTTTAAGGATATGTAAAAGTTATCCATATAAGATTGACTTACTAATCACTGATCTTGTTATGCCAGTAGTTAGTGGAGTTGAGTTGATCAATGAGTTTATTAATTCTAGAAGTGCTTGTAAGATTCTTATAATCTCTGGTCATATCAAACAAAGTTCTTTATCTAAGATACTATCAAATTCTAATTGCGATTATTTAGGGAAACCCTTTTCTTCTAAAAGGCTTTTGACTTCTTTAGAGAGCTTGTTTGAGAGTCGTAGGAGCTCTTTTGAAGAGATAATAGAAGATCCGGCTAAGAAGCATAAGATTAGTCAATAATATAGCTTCCCAGCTATCACGATAAGATTGCTTTATTTGTTGATTTGAGGCATTAACTTCGTCTTAAAACTAGTTAAAATAATAGCTAAATTACTAAGGGCAATTACGTGAGCGAAAGTCAGGAAACATTAGAGAAATTTGCTAATAAAGAATATAAGTGGGGTTTCACTACAGATATTGAGTCAGATTCTTTAGAGCCAGGACTAGATGAAGATAAAATTGCTGAACTTTCTAAAAAGAAAGCTGAGCCTCAATTTATGCTTGATTGGAGACTGAAGGCTTATAAACGTTGGAAAGAGATGCCATATCCTGAATGGGCATTTGTTAATTATCCTAAAATTGATTTACAGAGTATTAGCTATTATTCCGCTCCTAAAGCTAAGCCTCAACTAGAAAGTTTAGATCAAGTAGACCCTGAAATTCTTTCTACTTATGAAAAGCTTGGAATTCCATTACAAGAGCAAAAAAGATTAGCAGGTGTGGCAGTTGATGCCGTATTCGATAGTGTATCTATTGCTACAACTTATAAAGAAGAACTTAAAAAAGCAGGCGTTATATTTTGCCCAATTTCTGAAGCTGTGCATGAGCATCCAGATTTAATAAAAAAATATTTAGGCTCAGTAGTTCCTCAAACAGATAATTTTTATGCCGCTCTTAACTCGGCAGTTTTTTCTGATGGCTCATTTGTTTACATTCCTAAAGGAGTTAGATGTCCATTAGAGCTTTCAACGTATTTTAGAATTAATGCTCAAAATACTGGGCAGTTTGAAAGAACTTTAATTGTTGCAGATGAAGATAGTTATGTAAGTTATCTTGAAGGTTGTACAGCTCCTATGAGAGATGAAAATCAATTACACGCTGCTGTAGTTGAACTTGTAGCATTAGATAACGCTCAAATTAAATACTCAACTATTCAAAACTGGTATCCAGGGGATGAAAAAGGCAAAGGTGGAATATACAATTTTGTAACTAAGCGTGGTTTATGTGAGGGTAAGAATTCTAAAATTTCTTGGACTCAAGTTGAAACTGGCTCTGCTGTTACTTGGAAGTATCCTAGCTGTATTTTAAAAGGGGATGATTCAGTTGGTGAGTTCTACTCAGTAGCTTTAACTAATAAAGCTCAGCAAGCTGATACTGGAACTAAAATGATTCACATTGGTAAGAATACTAAGAGCACAATTATCTCTAAAGGTATTTCTGCTGGAAATGGTCAAAATACTTATCGTGGTTTAGTTAAAGTGATGAAATCTGCAGAAGGGGCTAGAAATTTTTCTCAGTGCGATTCAATGCTGATGGGAGATAGATGTGGCGCACATACTTTCCCTTATATAGAAGTTAAAAATCCAACTGCACAAGTTGAGCACGAGGCTACAACTTCTAAAATAGGTGAAGACCAAATCTTTTACTGTAACCAAAGAGGTATTTCTACTGAAGATGCAATCGGAATGATTGTTCATGGTTTCTGTAAAGAAGTTTTTAAAGAATTGCCTATGGAGTTTGCTATTGAAGCAAGACAGCTACTATCTGTAAGTTTAGAAGGTAGTGTAGGTTAATTAAGAATATTAAAAATACTAAATAAAAAGAATTTAATTAAGGAGAAAAGAATGTCAGCAATATTGGAAGTTAAAAATTTACACGCTGAAATTGAAGAAGAGAAAAAAGAGATTTTAAAAGGTCTAGACTTAGTAGTTAAACCTGGTGAAGTACATGCAATAATGGGGCCAAATGGTTCTGGGAAAAGTACTTTTGGAAATGTTCTTGGTGGAAAAGAAGGCTACGAGGTAACAAAGGGAAGCATCGAGTTTCTTGGTAAAGACTTAATAGATATGGAGCCAGATGTTAGAGCGAGTGAAGGACTTTTTCTTGCTTTTCAATACCCAGTAGAGCTTCCAGGAGTAAACGGAACTTACTTTTTAAGAACAGCTCTAAATTCTATTAGAGAATATAAAGGTGAAAAGCCTTTAACAGTTGTAGAATTCTCTAAGTTAGTTAAAGAAAAAGCTGCTGAGCTAGAATTAGACCCTGCGCTATTATCAAGGGCTGTAAATGAAGGCTTTTCTGGTGGTGAGAAAAAGAGAAATGAAATTCTTCAACTATCAGTTCTAAATCCTAAGTTAGCTATTTTAGATGAAACAGACTCTGGGCTAGATATTGATGCTCTTCAAATAGTATCAAAAGGAGTTAATGAATTTAAATCTGCTGGTAATGCAGTAGTTGTAATTACTCATTATCAAAGATTATTAGACTATATTGTTCCAGATTTTGTTCACGTACTAGTAGATGGAAAAATAGTTAAGTCTGGTGGAAAAGAATTAGCTCTAGAGCTTGAAGCTCAAGGTTATGCAACTGCAAAGCAAGAGAGGTTATCAAGTGCGGCACAATAACGAGACTTTAAGCAATACTACTCCAAGTAAACCTTTAGCTATACCTAGTTGGTTAAGTGCTAATTTTTTGGCATCGCAACAGAGCTTAAATGGTGCAGCTTCTAATCCAATTAATGAGATTAGAAAGAAAGCTTTTGAAAACTTAAATACTAATGGCTTTGCATCAGTAAGTGATGAAGAGTGGAAGTATACTAACGTTAAGGATTTAATTAAAAATAAATTTGAGTTAGCTAAATCTGAATCTGCAGACACTTTCAAGCAGAAAGCTAGTATCGTTTTTATTAATGGAGAATTCTCTGAAGGTTTATCTACTATAAAAAATTCTGATACTCTTAAGTTCTCTAGACTTAATCAAGAAAAAGAACTTACCGCAGAGTATTTTGGTAAGATCTCTCAACCGGGTAGCTTTGTAGATTTAAATACCGCTCTAGCTAAAGATGGAATTGTTTTAGAAGCTACTGGTGAAGTTACAGATACTATTGAAATTCTTTATCATACTAGCGGAGATAGCTTAATTGTTAATCCAAGATTATTAGTAGTTGCTAGAGAGAGTTCAAAGTTAGAAATTTTAGAAAGATTTACAGGTAGCGTTACTGGTGGTGCATATTTAAACAACTACGTAGCTGAGTTTGTAGTAGAAGCTAATGCAAAAGTTAAGCATTATAAAATTCAAGAAGAAGATAGTAATTCTTATCATTTCTCTAGAATCGATACTAAGCAGGCAGATAAAGGAATATACGAGAATCATTGTTTTAACTTTGGTTCAAAACTTGCAAGAAATGAAATTAATCCAGTTTTAAACGGCGAATACGGCTTTAGTTTGCTTCATGGGCTTAATATCTTAGATGCTGAGCAACATGTAGATAATCATACAGTTCTAGACCATGCTTTGCCTAATTGCGATAGTAACGAGTGGTATAAGGGGATTTATAACGATAAATCTACTGGTATTTTTAGCGGAACTATTATTGTTAGAGAAGATGCTCAAAAAACAAATGCATTTCAATCTAACCAAAGTTTACTTTTATCTGATGATTCTGAAAGTTATTCAAAACCTCAACTAAAGATTTGGGCTGATGATGTAAAATGTTCTCATGGTGCAACTGTAGGTGAGTTAGACTCTGAGGCAATGTTTTATTTGAGATCAAGAGGAATACCAGAGCAAACAGCGAAAGGAATGTTAATTAGAGCTTTTGCTAATGATATCTTAGAGCCAATTGAAATTGAATCTTTTAAGCAAGAGATAGAAAAGAAAATTATAGAAAAGCTTTCTATATAGTATTATATTTGGCCTGAATGATTAAAAACATTATTCTGCTCCTACTGGGTTAGGTTTCCAATTGATGCTTTCTATTAGCCTTCTGATTTTCTCAGAGATTTTCTTGATGAATTTCTTTCTTCTCCTTTCATCGTCGTCATTGTCATTTAGAAAAAGAATAGTCCAAAAGTGTCCTATAAGAAGACCTAATGCAAATGATACCCATACTTGTATTTCCGTTACTTCCATAGAGTGTCCAAAAGTTCCAAATATAAGTATGAAAGTTGTGCGAACAATTCCCGCAATAAGAATTTTATTTGCGTTAAGTTGTTTGATGAAAAAGCAGTCTTTGTAAGAAATCGCAACACCTACCCAGTATCCTAAGAGGACACAAGTAAGCAGGGAGTCTCGATCGAGGGAGCAGTTTAGGATTGAAACAACACAGGGAACTAAAATTCCTATTAATTTTTTGTTGCACATTTTGATTTTTAACCTCTGTTCAAATGTTAGGATATTTGAAAAAACTTTGTGGTCATTCAGACCCAATTTTAAACAATGTGTTTGAAATCAAGTCCTATATTTATTCTTTTTTTATAGGTTTTGAAAAGAGCTGTTATTTCATAGTTTATATAAAGAGTTTTGTCAATTTAGCCTTATATAGTAAATTGATTTTGTGAAAAAAGAATTTCATATTTTTGGTGGAACTTTCGACCCTCCTCATCAAGGGCATGTTGGTGTTATCCGTGAGCTTAAAGATAAAACAGTCATAATTGCACCCACTTTTGCTAATCCATTTAAAAATAGTTCAAAATATAATTTTGAACAAAGAGTCTCTATGCTTAAGAAAGTATTAGATTATGAAAAAATTGAATATCAAGACTTAGAAGATCTTAATGAAGATGCTAGCAAAGAAGATAATGAAATAAAAAGCAAAGTGCTTCTATCAAGTTTTAAATATGAGTATGTAACAGACTTTGTTTCTTGGATTCAGTCAAAGTACGATTGTAATTTAATATGGGTAATCGGACCTGATTTAGTTAGTGAAGTTAAGAAATGGAAAGACTGGGATAAAATGAATTTGGACCTTTATATTTCAAAAACTCATGCAGATAATCTTCGTTCTACTGAAGTTAGGAAGGGGGAAGAAGAGATTCATCCAGCTTTAATGGACTTTTAATTCGGCTTTGTTTAAGCATTTTTAGATACTAAATTATTATTTAAAAGAATCTAATAGCGGGTTTTAAGGCGTTTTTACTGAGTTTTTAATTTTTTTTTGGGTAAAAATTAGATTAACTTATTACTCTGTGACACATTTATACATTGCC
>CAYOZL010000053.1:0-17484 GCA_964408435.1 uncultured Bdellovibrionales bacterium
CTTTATCTAATACTTGCATTATTTTACTTGCTAAATTATGTTCTTTCTCTTGTATGACGATGACTATTTACGGTTATGAGTAAGGAAATGAATAAAGTTAAAGATTTAAAAGTTGGAATTTTAGGGCTAGGCTATGTGGGTCTACCTGTAGCACTTGGCTTCGCTAGAAATTTCTCAGGAACAGTCGCTTTTGATGTAAAAGAATCAAGAGTTAATTCTTTAAAGTCAGGAGTGGATAATAATGAAGATGTTCCTGAAGAAGAATTAAAAGATTTAGATATTCTTTTTACGCATAACACTGAAGATTTAAAAGGTTGTAACTTTTTTATTGTTGCAGTTCCAACTCCAATTGATGAAGATAAAAGACCAGACCTAGGAGCATTAGTTGCTTCGTCTAAAACTGTAGCTAGTGTAATTGAAAAGGGGGCAGTGGTTGTTTATGAATCTACTGTTTATCCTGGGGTAACTGAAGAAGTTTGTGGAAAAATTATTGAAGAAAATTCTGGTTTAACTCAAAGCAAAGATTTCTTTTTAGGTTATTCTCCTGAAAGAATTAATCCAGGTGATAAAGAGCATACATTAGAGAGAATTATAAAAGTAGTTTCTGGTGAGAATGAAGAAGTGCTTCAGTTAGTTGCTGATGCGTATTCAAAAGTTGTAACGGCTGGGGTATTTAAAGCCTCTTCAATCAAAGTAGCTGAAGCTGCAAAGGCAATTGAGAATACTCAAAGAGATTTAAATATTGCTTTAATGAATGAGTTAGCAATTATTTTTGATAAGATGGATATTCCTACTAAGGATGTCTTAGATGCAGCTGGAACTAAATGGAATTTTCTTAAATTTACACCTGGTTTAGTTGGTGGGCACTGTATTGGAGTTGACCCTTATTACTTAACTACCAAAGCAGAACAGATGGGCTACCACCCGCAAGTAATACTAGCTGGTAGAAGAATCAATGATGATATGGGCTACTTTGTAGCCAAAAAAGCTATTAAGCTTCTTACTAATAATGATGTGAAGTTATCTGGTGCAAGAGTTGCTGTAATGGGCGTGACATTTAAAGAAAACGTGGCAGATGTAAGAAATAGTAGAGTGCCTGATATCATTAAAGAGCTTAAAGATTTTGGTATGAATGTTTTAGTTCATGATCCAATTGTTGAGAAAGGAGCATTAAAACATGAGTATGGAATCGATTTAGTTGGTAAAGAAGAATTAAAAGATTTAGATGCGATTGTGTTAGCGGTTTCTCATGATGAATACAAGAATTTAGGACTTGAGGATTACAAGTCTATGTTAAACTCTAAGGCAGTACTTTTAGATGTGAAATCAATATTAGATCAAGAAGAATACAAGAAACACTTTTTATACTGGAGACTATAATGAAATACGAACAAGTTTTAAAAGATTTAGAAGCGAGCCCAAAAACTTGGTTAGTAACTGGGGCTGCAGGATTTATAGGCTCACATTTAGTAGAGAATTTATTAAAGGCTAAGCAAAAAGTTATTGGACTAGATAACTTTGCAACTGGTTACCAGAAAAATGTAGATTTATTTTCAAAGGATTCTAACTATAAGTTTGTAGATGTAGATGTTTCTGATGCTAAGGCTTGTGCTGATGCTTGTAAGGGAGTTGATTATGTTCTTCATCAAGCTGCTCTTGGTTCAGTGCCACGTTCAATGGAAGATCCAATTAGTAGTAATACAGCTAATGTTGATGGCTTTTTAAATATTATTAATGCTGCAAAAGATAATAATGTTAAGGGCTTTGTTTATGCATCTTCTAGTTCTGTTTACGGAGATGACCCAGAGCTTCCAAAAGTAGAGAGTAAAGTTGGGAAAGTGCTTTCTCCATATGCAGCAACAAAAAAAATTAATGAAATTTATGCTCAAACTTATGCTTCAGCTTATGGTTTTAGTTCAATTGGGCTTAGGTATTTTAATGTTTTTGGACCAAGACAAGATCCAAATGGTGCTTATGCAGCAGTAATACCTAAATGGGTAGATGCATTAAGAAATGGGAAAGAGTGTAAAATTTTTGGTGATGGGACTACTAGTAGAGACTTTTGTTATGTAACAAATGTAGTGCAAGCAAATATTTTATCTGCTCTACATAATTTTGAAACTCCAGCTAATCTTACTTTTAATGTTGCTTTAGGAAATAAGACTTCACTTACTGAGTTGTATTTTTTAATTAGAGATAGAGTGGCTAAGTCAAATCAATCGACTAAAGACTTAGAGCCTAAGTATGAAGATTTTAGAAAAGGCGATATTAAGCACTCTTTGGCAAATACTAGCGCAATTCAAGATACTTTAGGATATGTGCCAACGGTAGAAATAGACGAAGGTTTAGATACTACAGTAGCTTGGTTTTTAAATTAGTCTGGTTTTTAGGCTAGCTAGAGTAAGCTTATAGTTTTTAATCAGAGCTATAAAATTATACTTAGTTTTTGCTATAACTTTATTTGCTACTTGATTAATTAGATTTTTATTTTTCTTGTTTGACTCTTCTTGTTTTAAAATCATGTAAGATTTTATTAGGAAATGTGTTCCTTTTAATACAACTGCTTTAACATCACTACTTGGTCTTTGAGAGTTTATGCCATCATGGTGAAGGTAGTAAGTTAATTCAAAAATTCTAAATGCTCTTTCTATTCCTTCTAGTTCTGAGACCTGATCTTTAATCTTAGTATTGTATAAATCAAGATAGTGACTAACTCCTGCTTTTGAATTCCTACTAGGTTCAATGCAATTACTTTGGTTTAAACCGTAAGCTCTTCCAGTCGATTTTATAAATTGAAATAAACCACAAGCAGTACTTGTGTTTGCTTTTGCTAATGGATTAAAACCAGATTCTACTTCTACAGTAGCAAGCAGGGCAGCTTTATGGCTGATATCTAAGTCTTTTGCTGAAAATAAAATTGCTTTAATTGATTCCTTTTGTGCCCAGATAGGTGCTCCGACATTTTTAGTTTCATTATTATAATTTCTAGTAAAGCTAGAATTTAGAGCAATTTTTTCTAGCGTGCTCTCAGGGACTAAGTTTTTCTCGTTTGAAATATTTGCTTCATTAACCACTAAAAATAAAATTAATAAACTTGAAATTAAGAGGGCAGCGTGGCTTGAGTGATTAGATATGTATCTTTTCAAAGACTTAAGTAATGACTTAATTCTTCTTAAAAAACGTCTTAGGGTAACAAGGAGTTTTAAACTTTTTCTATTAAAAACAACATTGTAGTCATTACTGATATCATTGAGATATATTTCTCTAGTTCTATCCATGGTATTAGGGTGCAAATCTTATTTAAAAGGATTCAATTGTTGAGTGAATTAGTCAACTATGCTTTTTAGAGACATTTATTCACTCCCTCTAAGCTTAGCTATATGTTACTCAATATTTAAATATTACTTATAATTATGAAAAAACTTACTATTTTAATTCTATCCTCTTTAATTTTATCAAGTGTTTCTTGCTCTTCTTCTAAAAAAGCTAAGCAAAATGTTCCACTCTCAAGAGCTCTTAGTTTAGTCTCAGAAGTAGATTCGCTTAAGCAAGTAGCAAGCTCGGATAGTAAGCAGTATCTTAGATTACAAAGAATTCTTAGAGACGTAAAAATTAATTTCAATTCAATTGTTTATGATACTCCGAACTTAGAGTGTTTTGTAATAGATAATCAACTTAGAATTAGTTCTTCTTTAATAGATTTAATGAGAAATGATGAGGTGTTGTCTCTCATTATTAAAGAGTATGCACATCAAGAACAGGGACATTATCTACCTAGGTTAAATAGTGGATTTGATAACTCTGCAGAGTTTATTTTTAATACACGTTTTAGTGAATCCGAAACTAGAATTGCTGATGCATATACTCTTCAATATTTTGCTGATAACTCTTTAAACCTCCAGTCAGTAGTTAACACTGCATATAAATTATCAAGCATTTATGAAAAGAATGCTTCAGGCTCTAAGAGTGTTGAATTTAGTCCAAGTTTAATTAATAGCTCTTCTAAGATTAGAGCTAGAGCAATTGCAGCGATGCTAGAAGAATATAAGTTAGATAGAAACTATTTTGCTGGAATTTTAAATACATCAAATGGCCAAACAAATAGGGTAGTAGATACACCTCAACAAGCTGTTACAAAAGCTCCGATACGTATACCAAGTAATACGCGAAACGTTATAGGTGAGCCTGCAGTAGCTGTTGCTGGAGACTTAAATGCAAATGCTCAAGTAGATGATTTATTTAGAAGCGATGATAGGCCTGAGATAATTAAAACAATGAAACCTAAATCAGCTTCATTAAAATTTAATAATAATTTTAATAGAAATCAAACTGCTAATCAGGAATCTTCAGGGGGTAAATTTAGAGCTTCTTCTGGTTGGTATTTGCAAGTTAGCGCAGAAAACTCTTTATCAGAAGCCAAGAATAAAATTTTACAACTTGAGCAAGACAATTTGAGCTGTGTAATTCAAGATATAAAAGTTAATGGAAATACACTTTATAGAATTTTAATTGGCCCTTATTCAAATGAGATCACAGCAAGGAGTAAATCAGGTCAATCAAGTTTGATAAGTGCCGATGCATTTACCCGTTATATAGAAAACTAATATTAAACAGTAATATTAAAGAATTAAATCTTTAGGAGTTTTAAAATGAAAGAGATTAACTGGCCAAATACTAGCTCTGCTTTTAAAGAAGAATTTAAAAAATTAGAAACAGAATTTTCAAACTTAGAACCTCAACTTGAGGTAACTGTTAGAGATCCTGAATACGGAATGGAGGGTTTTGCAGTTGTAATGAATACAATGCCAAATCCTGTCCCTAATTTAACTCCTTGTGGAAAAGGTGGAACTCGAATTACAGAAAATGTAACTTTAGCTGAAGTTAAAATGCTTGCTAAAAAAATGGCACTTAAAAATGCCGCAGCAGGCCTTCCAATTGGTGGTTCTAAATCGGCCTTAGTTGGGGATCCTGATTCTAAAGATTTTGAGAAACTCTATAGAAGTTTTGTAAGAGCACTAAAACCAAATTTAAGAGAAAATGGTGGAATATTTGGTGGTTTTGGTTTTGATATCGGAGCAAGGCCTATTCATCCCAAATGGGCATGTGATGAATTGCAATCAATGAAGTCATTTACTGGAAAGCCAGTAGAAATGGGTGGAACGGATTACGATAAAGAAGGTATAGCTGGTCTAGGTGTGGCAGTGGCTGCAGAAACTGCTTTAAAGCTTGATAAACAAGATATTAATTCTACAAGTTTTTCAGTACAAGGCTTAGGAGCTATGGGTGCTGCAGTAGTTAAATACTTTTCTGAGAGAGGAGGAAAGTTAAAAGCAGTATCTGATCCTAGAATAGGAGGAAGTTTTTTATTTCAAGAGCCTGTAAGTAAAGAGCTTATTGACTCAATTAGTTCGGCTAACTTCGATGAGACCAACAAGCTACTTAAAGAATTAGATAGTTGCGTAAAGAATGATTGCTTAAACCAAGTACTATTTGAACAAGTAGACGTTGCATTTCCAAGTGCAATACAAGACGTTATTACTTTAGAAAATGTTTCAAAGGTACAAGCAAAGTACTGGGTAGAAGGAGCAAACTCTCCTGTTAAAGAAGAAGCTTACAGCTCATTATATGAGAGTGGAAAAGTAGTAATACCTGATTTTATTGCTAATCCTGGTGGAGTAATAGCAGCTTATGTGGAGCTAAGTTCAGAGTTAACTCCAGAGCAAAATGCTAAGACTAGAGGTAATGTTATTAAAGCTAAAGAATTAACAGAACAGTTAATATCAAAAAACGTAGAAGTACTTCTAGAGAAATCTAGAGCTCTTAAAATTGATACAAAAACAATTGGGTTGTTTATTTCTTACTCAAAGATTTTGCAGAGAGCGTAAATAACAAAGAGCTTAAATTTATATCTCAGTTATTCCTGTAGAGACATATCCTTTCCAAAAAACAATTAATAAGCCTGCTAGAGTGAGCCAGCCAAAAAGAGCAATTGTAATAGCAGAAAATAGTTTTAGGCGATTACACAGGAAGTATAGAATTAGTAAATAACCAAGAAATGGAAGTAGAGATAGCGCTCCGAAAAGTATTGTAGTTCTTAAGTCGCTTTCAGTGCGTGTTGTTCCAACAATGATATGGGCAATTAGAGAAAAGGAGGGAATTAGAGGAATTAAACCAGCAAGATAAAAATTATCGCTTTTCGAAACAAAATCGATAGTAATTACAAGACCTGCTCCAATTAGTGCTTTTACAAAAAGTTCAGGCATAAATGTTTAACTCAAACTATCAGCAACAAGCTCTGCCATATCTTTTACAACTAACTTTTCTTCATTGTTCGTTATCTTTACACCATCTTCAAGCATCTGCATACAAAACGGACAAGCAGTTGCAATTGTAGAAGTGTTAGTTTCAACTGCTTGCTCAACTCTTTGAACATTTATTCTCTCGCCTTCTTTCATATCAAACCAATAATGCCCACCGCCTGCACCACAACATTTAGCTTTTCTTTTATTATCAGACATTTCAACGTTCTTTCTTCCTATTTGTACTAACGTCTCTCTAGGTTCATCAAAAATGTTGTTGTATCTACCTAAGTAACAAGGGTCATGATAGGTGATATCTTCTTTGTTTTTTATATCTAGCTTTAATTTATCTTCATCGATTAGTTCTTGCAGGAATTGTGTGTGATGAATTATTTGATGCTTGAAGCTATCATCAAAATCTTTGTATTCATTTTTAAGTGAATGAAAACAGTGCGGACAGTTTGCAACTATTTTTTTGAATTTTACACTATTAATTGTTGCAATGTTTTGTTTAGCTGAATTTTGAAATAAGTTTTCCTCACCAAGTCTTCTTGCAGGGTCTCCAGTGCAGCATTCTCTATTTCCTAACATGCCCCAATTAACACCTGCATGGTTTAAGATTTTAACCATTGCTTTTGCAATGCTTTGTTTTCTTTTATCAAAAGCTGAAACACAGCCAATCCAATAAAGAACATCTACTTCGTCGTTTTCTTCTAAGATTTTTACATCCAAGCCTTCTGTCCAATCAGATCTGTTATCTGCAGGGCCAAAAGGGTTACCTCTTGTTTCAATCGCTCTTAGTGCACCTTGAGCTTCACTTGGGATTTCTCCAAGCATTAAGGCTTGAGATCTTCTTACATCTGTAATGATATCCACGTGAGAGATTCCTACAGGGCAGACATCCTCACATGCTTTACAAGATGTGCAAGACCAGAAAACTTTATCATCTAAAACATCCCCGGCTAGACTAGCGTTGATGTCTTTACCTACGTTTAAAGCAGAATTTTGTACACCGACATTTGTTGCTCTAGTGGAATTAAATTTTTCATCATTAAATCTTGAATTTAAAGTAAACCTATTAATTAGTGTAGAATCAACTTTATCTAAAAACGGAATAGTAGGGAGTGTAATTGGACCTAGCTTTACAGGGTTCTTATCTGTTTCAATTTGGCCGCTAGTTGCTAACATATGGTCTCTTAAATCTAGAATTAGCCATTTAGGTGAAAGAGGCTTATCTGATGCATAAGCTGGACACACTGATTGGCATCTACCACAAGAAGTACAAGCATCTAAGTCAAGACGTTGCTTCCAGGAAAGTTCTTTAATTGTTGGAGAGCCAATTACGAAGTCATCATCATTCTCTGAAGATAGCGCTTCTTCCATTATCTGTTCTATATCTCCAGGATTATTCAACGCGCCGTTATCTGCGTTTAGGTCAGAATAAAAAATGTTTAGTGAGCTTGAAATTATATGGAAAAACTTTGTGTAAGGCATTAAAGCTATAAAAGAAAAGACTGTTACTGAGTGAAACCACCACATAACAAAGTGTGCTAATTTCGTAATATCAGCTCCAATAAAATTATAAGGTAATGAAAACAGCAGGCCAACTGGAGAATATGCAGCCCATGGGTCGTTAGTAGCACTTATTCTCATGCCTTCAAGCAAGTAACCTTGAACGATCATTAAGGCTAGAAGGCCAAGCATAAATAAATCGCTATTTGAAGTGTTTAGTTTATCTGGTTTATCAAGATATCTTCTTTTATAGGCTAGCCATAAACCTAGAAAGAAAAAAGCTCCAAAAAAATCACTTAAGATAGTTACTGCTAAATAAAACTTTCCAGAATAAATAGGATAAAAGTATTCATCGATAGCAACCATAGTGGTTGTAAAAAGTAAGACTAAAAAGCCCCATAAAATCATGCTGTGGAATGCACCAGCTTTGCGATCTCTGTTTACCCCTTTTTTAAGATAAACATATTGAACTAAGTTATTTATTCTATCAGTAAAACTTAAATCACTTTCGAAACTATTGCCCTGTGACCAAATTAGAAAGCGTTTGTATACTCCGTAGGAAAACACAACTAAGGAAATGAAAAAAAGTGTATACATCACAACGCTATTTGCTGGATGTGATACGTTCCATAATACTTCTCTACCGGCTTGTTCTAAATTTAAATCACTCATATTGATTTTTTAACATAGATGACACTCTTACAATATTGAAGATTTACGTACTTATAGCCTTCATATTCGAATCCTTTCTTAAATATAAGCATCTATCTAATTAAGTAATTAAATGTATGATTTCGCAGTGAAATTGTAAGAATAAGGGTTTTACCGAATATAAACAGGTTTAAAGACATAACTAGGTGCTAATTATGAAGCAAACAGGAAAAAGTACAGGAAAGAGTAAGGGAATAGTAAAAAAATCAGTCTTAGCAAAGACTAAAGAAACTAAAACTATTGAAGTAAAGTTAACAGCTCAAACGGTTACTTTGCCAAAACTTACATCAAAATCTTTAAAGCCTTTTAAAGACGCTGCAAAAAGAAAGAAAAAACTTAAAGTTAAGAAAAAGCTTAGTAAGGATTTTTACGCAAAGCCAAGTAGAAAAGGTAAATACTATAATTTAGATTTAAGACTTCAAACACCAAAGAGTTTATCG
The DNA here is from genome assembly GCA_964408435.1 of uncultured Bdellovibrionales bacterium. Taxonomy (GTDB): domain Bacteria; phylum Bdellovibrionota_C; class UBA2361; order SZUA-149; family CAYOZL01; genus CAYOZL01. The sequence goes on from CAYOZL010000053.1 coordinate 8,963, forward strand.
GTTATTAGTACTTCTGGAATTAAAACAGCACCAGCTCTAGCCAGACTCTCAAAAGTAAAAGGTTTGGATTATATCTCAGCAGCTGATTATCATGACTGTTCTTTAATAGAACCTTTAAAGCTTGCTAGTAAAGAAACTGGTATAGGCTTTTTACCTGGGGTTTGTATTAATTGTCATGTAACAGAAGAAAGTGTTGTTTCTAATTTAGTAATGTTTTCAGAAGAAACAACATCTGAGTATATTGCGAATTTTATATCGGATTTAGGTATTCCAGAATCTGCAAGAGGAAAAGCTGATTTTGCTTTGAAGGTAGACTATTTAGCTTTTTTAAAAAGAGCTGAGAAATCTGGTGCAGTGGTTATCCCAAGTAGAATAGACTTAACACCACATCATTTATTAAGTGTGCCTACATTAGTCGAGAAATTTGGTTTTCATGTATTTGATTTAGCTCATGTTGCTCAGCCTAGTTTCTTTGAGCAAAGATGGCCTGATGGAAAATTTACATTCTTTTCATTCTCTAATGCAAACTCTCTTGCTCAAGTTGGAAGCAGAATGAGTAAAGTTAAATTAGAAAAACCTGGTTTTGAAGGTTTGAAAAAATTAACAAAGAGAAGAAAAAAGTAAGAACTCCCTTTAAATATAAGCATTAAAAAGGACTGCTTTTAAACAGTCCTTTTTTTATATTTACGAAGATAAATAGCATTTTTATGCTTTATTTAATTGAAGCTATATATTAAGTAAGAATTCTCCTTAAGCTGTTATTAGCATAAGCTCTTTTAAATATTGAAGTAACCTTTAGTTGATAAAAAAACAGCTGAAATGTCATAAACTGTTTTACATACTTCATTGCGTATGTATATCTTATCTAACGTCTATTGCGGTAAAATTAAGACATAAAAAATTTTTAACTTATAAATGAAGGGGATAGTATGGATTTAGTTGGAATGGTTACGCAAGCTGCTAAGAAAGAATTGCTTAGTAAAATTGCGCCAATGCTTGGAGAAAATGAGAATAATGTTTCATCTGCGGTTAACTCTGTGATTCCATCTTTGATTGGTGCACTAGCAGGTAAGGCATCAGATGAAAAAGGTGCAAGTGATTTAGTTGATTTTATTGGAAAAAATAAATTAGACAATGGATTTATGGATTCTTTTGGCTCTTTACTTTCAGGAAACCAGGCTAAGCCTGAGCTTCTAGAAAAAGGTAACGGAGTGCTAGATTTTATGTTTGGTAAGAGTAAAGTTGGTTCTGTAATTGACTTAATTAGTCGTTTTACAGGAATGAAGAGTAATTCTTCTGGTTCTTTTATGAAGATTTTAGCTCCATACGTTTTAGGTATGGTTGGAAATCACATTAAGAAAAACGCTTTAAGTCCAGCAGGCATTGCTAAGTTATTTCTTGGACAAAAAGATTTCGTTCAAAAAGCAGCTCCTGCGGAACTTGCTCAAGGCTTAGGATTCGCAAATTTTGCTTCAAGCTCAAAAGGCGCTTCATGTTCTACAGGTTCAAAGGGTGCTTCATGTTCAACTACAAGCAGAGCTTCATCTGCCTCAAGTGCTAAAGCATCTGGAGGAATTGGTAAATTAATACCATGGTTACTTCTAGCTGGTATTGCTTGGTTGTTATTCTCTCTTTTTGGAAAAGGAAGTGGGATTGATATAGACAAGAATCCAATAGACCTAAGTAAATCTAAGTCTATGATTGGTAACATGGTTGATTCTGCAAAAGACGGAGTTGGTGCAGTTGCTGGTAAAGCTGTTGATGGCATTCAAGGTGCTGCTGATGGGGTTACTAATGCAGCGGGAAGTGTTGCTGAAGGAGTTGGTAATATAGCTGGTTCTGCAGTTGACGGTGTAAAAGGCGCAGCTGACATGACAGGCGATATGGCTGGTTCAGCTATGGATACTATGAAAGACGGTATGAAAGGTGCAGCTGAAGGAGTTGGCGGTGTTGCTGGTTCTGCAGTAGACGGTGTTAAGAATCTTGGTGCAGTAGCCGGAAGCGCTGTTGGAAGCTTAACAGAAGGAATCGGAAATGCATTTAAGTCGATTACTCTACCTGGAGATATTAAGATTAATACTCCTGAAGGGTCTTTCACTCAGAAAATGGTTACATATTTATCTGGACAAGAAGCAGCGAATAAGATCTTTGCTTTTGATAGATTAAATTTTGAAACTGGTTCTGCAAGGCTTACAGCTGATTCTGCAAATCAAGTTAATAACTTTACTCAAGTGCTTAAAGCTTTTCCTTCAGTGAATATTGAAGTGCAAGGGCATACAGATAATACTGGAAGTGCAACTGCAAATAAAAGCTTATCTCAAAAAAGAGCTGATGCTGTAAAACAAGCGTTGATAACTAATGGTATTGGTGCTGATAGATTAGCAGCAGCGGGTTACGGACAGGATACTCCTGTTGCAGATAACGCTACTGATGAAGGCAGAGCTCAAAATAGAAGAGTTTCTGTATTAGTTACTAGTAAGTAAAAACTTGTAATTAACTAATTTAAAGCCGGCTTTTTAATAAGGCCGGCTTTTTTTTGTCTATATATTAACTGGATTTATTTAAAATAAATAAGCGTATGCTTTTCAATATAATTAAATTTTTCTTTTTTATAACTCTTTCTGTCTCAACTTGTTTTTCTCAAGCTTGGAAAGCTGAAGTTAAAACAGCATTGAAAAACGGCAGTGCGATTGTAGTTGATGAAGCGGGAAGGGTGGTCTTTGAGCATAGAATTAGAGAAAAATTCATACCAGCATCTAGTATTAAAATTGCAACAGTTGCATCTGCAATATCCATACTTGGGCCTAATCATCGTTTTAAAACTGAATTTTATTTACTTCCGGGAAATATCCTAGGAGTAAAGGGCTACGGTGATCCTAATTTAGTATCTGAAGAATTAAAATTAGTAGCTAGTGCCTTAATTAAAACTATTAGAAATGATAGAGGCTTAAATGGAATTGGCAGTGGAATAGAGGGCATTTTATTAGATGACAGTTATTTTCAAAATTTAATTAATATTGACGGAGCCTCTAATACTAATAATCCTTATGATGCAATGCCAGGTGCTCTAGTGGCTAATTTTAATACAGTAAATGTTAAAAAGTTAAAAAATGGGAAAGTGATTTCTGCAGAGAAACAAACTCCAATTACTCCTATTGCAATTAAGCTAGCAAGAAAATTAAAGATAGGAACTCAGAGGATCAATCTAGGTAAGGATCGGGAGTTAAGATTACGGTATTTTGCTGAGTTACTTTCAGAGTTTTTAAAAGCTAAAGGCTTAAGAGTGAAACCTAAAATTGATTTAGCTAAAATAGATTCTGATTCTAGTTATTTAATATATAAACATTTCACTAAAAAAGATGTTACTGCTGTTTCAAAAGATTTGTTAAAATACTCCACAAACTTTTTGGCAAATCAATTATTTCTACATATTGGAATTAAACAATACGGAATTCCTGGAAATATTAATAAGTCTAGAAGAACTATTAATGACTTTCTAAAAATGAGATTAAATTGGAATAGTGAGGTTTTTGAAGGCTCTGGTCTTTCAAGAAAAACAAAAGTTTCTGCAATTGAAATGAATGAGCTTCTTGATTATTTTTTCCCGTATAAAAATTTATTACCTGAAGTAGCTAACAGGATATATGCTAAGACAGGAACTCTAAGTTCAGTTAGTAGTTTAACAGGCTACATGGAGAAAAAAGATAATAAACTTTATAGATTTGTGATCTTAATTAACTCTAGCGTGCCAAGGGATCGTAGGCTTAGTATTGCTAAGAAAATATACCGCAATATCAATTAGTACGATCGTCTCAATTATGCTCTTAACTAGCTATATTTAAAGAGCAAAAAGCCCTTACTGTGCGCCGTGCACACTAAGGGCTTGAAATAATTATAACTTTTTCTAGCTTTAATTTTTATTTGAGTATAATTTAGATTTGCGGGTCGTGAGTAGAGCAATTTTTGGAGTATTTTAATCCCCCAGTTTTTCTCATGGCTCGTATTTTTTTGCTCTTTTTCTACTAGAGCAATGATTCTAGAACCTAATATTATTTTATAAAAAATCTCTTTAAAAGCATTGTATTTGTTACTTTCTTGCTAGTTATTTGCATAATGTAATTAGGTATTAATTTAGGTTTTTTATTATGAGTGCACAGCAATTTGATAACAATCCCGTAGCGCAAAGAACGAATCAGGATATAGAGCAGACTATGGATAAGATAAAGGCACTTAGAGTAGAAGCAGCTGCAGGTCTTTCAAGAAGTGAAAACTTAGGCGAAGATGCATCAAATCGTGTGGAGCGTATAGCAAACAGTCTAACGGTATAGAAAAAATTATGTCTAAAAATTTCGAAGAAGTATTTGAAATAGAATTAAAGTGTTGGTGCTACGGTCTAGAAAGAGTAGATGAAGTAGTAGATGCAAGCGTATTGCATAAAGTAATAAAAGAATTCTCCCCAGTTTTAAAAGAAGCGATACAGAACAAATATGAATTTAGTATCGTAGAAGTAGCTACTCGTTTTGTAACAGCTGCAAAATGCAAACAGTTATTAAGAGAAATAGTTTATTATATTTCTTCTCATTTGCCTGCACCTTTTGAGCTTAAAGAAGAAGAAAAAGAAATATTAAATAAGATTATCTCTACTGCAGAACTTAAGTATCAAGGCATTAACAAAAGATATTCTCAAAAATGGTCTGATGTGGGTAATCAGATAAGTAATCAATCTTTAGATGGTTTATCTTTAGACACTTTGAATTTCCCACCTAAACCTTCAAGAGCCAGTTAATAAGAGCCAACTAAGAAAAATCAAAAAAAGACACTTAAGTAAAATAGTCTAGAATTTAATTAAAACATTACATTCGTGTAGGTATTTGTTGTATCTTAGATTTTAAATAAATTTACTTGATAAGAAAGAATATAGTATGTAACTTATCCCTGCTCAAATTGAGCTTGTAGCTATAATAGAGCTAGGTAGTAATTAGATAAAAAAGAGTATGAGAAAAAGAGATAAAGATAAGTTAAAAAAAATGCTCGTAGAAGAAAGAGCAAAGATAGTTGATAATTTAAAACGACTAGCTTCTGAATCGTCAATAGAAATCTCAGATATTAAAGGGGATGACCTCGATATAGCGTCTGTCGAAATTTCTCAGGCTGCCTTAAGTAAACTAGGTAGTAGAGAAAGAAAGCTTTTAAAGAAAATAGATTATACCTTAGAGAAGTTCGAAGAAGGAACATATGGTATTTGTGAATTAACTGGCGAGGAGATTCCTCTAGCTAGATTAATGGCAAGGCCTGTAGCGCAATATACTATTGAAGCTAAAACTGAACTTGAAGAGAAAGAAAAAAGGTATAGAGACCCAGATGAAAAAGACGAAGAGGATGATTGGGATTCTGGAGACTAGACATTAGCCTAGTCTTTAAAACTGACTTTTTAAAAGAACAGTCTTTTATTCCATAGCTTCTTTAGCTAATCTTTTTACTTCGCTATCTTTACTTTCTAAAAGCATACGGCCAAACATATTAAATCTTTTTTCTGCTTGGGCTCTTTTTAATACTGAAGTTGCAAGTCTTGCTCTTGATTTAGAGCTAGGAATTGAATCTAAGTGGGCTCCTACAGTTCTTGCTAATCCAAAATATTTAGTATCGTTAACATCACTTTCTAAAGCAGCCATAACATCTTCATTATCTGCATACTTTAATAAAAGTCTTTCTGAGCGAATGCCAACAAAAGGAGGGTTCTCAGCTCTTCTGTATTTTAAAAGAATTTCAATTAGCGCATCTTTGCTACCAGCTAGTTTCTCTAGGTCATCTAGAGTTACTGGGTTTAATGTATCTCTTGCAGAAAGGGTTCTTAATACTTCTGTTTCACCTGCAAATGCAGTTGCAACAAAGAAAGTAGATGAATAGATTAAAATGCTAATTGCTAATAACTTTTTGTTCATTGATGTTCCTATTTAAGAATATTTTAGTCTTTTTATTTCGACGAATAGATTAAAGCAAGAAATTTTTATTTAGTAAAAAAAATATACTAAGATAAATATTTAGTAATTACAATAATTTATATTCCTCAAAGCCTGTTATTTTGAGTTTAGCTATTATACGGCTAAAAGCTCAACAATTTAGGCGTTGACTATTACTTAACATAGTGTAAATACAGCATCTTTAAATCTCTAATATAAAGTAAATATAAAGTACTAATGGAAGATATTTTTTCACTTTTCGAGAAGCCAAAAAACCCGTCAGATATAACGTCAATGAGAATCTCAATTGCTAGCGCAGATAAGATTCGTTCAAGATCTCATGGGCATGTAACAAAACCAGAAACAATAAATTACAGAACATTTAAGCCAGAAAGAAATGGTCTTTTTTGTGGTGCAATTTTTGGACCTGTAAAAGATTACGAATGTATTTGCGGTAAATACAAAAGAATGAGGCACAGAGGAATTGTCTGTGAAAAGTGTGGAACAGAAGTTACTCTTTCAAAAGTTAGAAGAGAAAGAATGGCTCACATTGAGCTAGCTGCACCAGTTGCACATATTTGGTTTTTAAGAAGTCTACCAAGTAGAATTGGAAACTTATTAGACATTACTCTTAGAGACTTAGAAAAAGTTTTATACTTCGAGTCGTATATTGTTCTTGAGCCAGGAACTACTGAGTTAGAAAAAGCTCAAGTATTAACTGAGAAAGAATACAGAGAAGCCAGAGAAACTTACGGAAAGAGCTTTGAAGCCGGAATTGGTGCTGAAGCGATTAAAGTTTTCTTACAAGAAATTAATTTAGAAGAAACTGCTAAGCAATTAAGAATTGATATTAATGAAACTGGTAGCGAAGCTAAAAGAAAGAAATATATTAAAAGACTAAAAGTTGTTTATTCATTTCTAGGAAGTGATAACAAGCCTGAGTGGATGATTATGGAAGCAGTTCCTGTATTACCACCTGATTTAAGACCTTTAGTTCCACTAGATGGTGGAAGATTCGCAACAAGTGATTTAAATGACTTGTATAGAAGAGTAATTAATAGAAACAACAGATTAAAAAAGTTAATCGAGCTTAACGCTCCTGATATTATCATTAGAAACGAAAAGAGAATGCTACAAGAATCTGTAGATGCTCTTTTTGATAATGGTAGAAGAGGAAGAGTAATTACTGGAGCAAATAAAAGACCACTTAAATCTTTAAGTGACATGCTTAAAGGTAAAACTGGAAGATTCCGTCAGAACTTACTTGGAAAGCGTGTTGATTATTCTGGTCGTTCAGTAATTGTTGTTGGACCTGAGCTTAGACTGCACCAATGTGGTCTACCTAAGAAAATGGCATTAGAATTATTTAAGCCATTTATCTACAACAAACTAGAAGAGAAAGGTTTCGTTACAACCATTAAAAGTGCAAAGAAAATGGTTGAAGAGAAAAAGCCTATAGTTTGGGACATTCTTGATGAAGTAATTAAAGAGCATCCAGTAATGCTTAACAGAGCACCAACTCTTCACAGATTAGGTATTCAAGCTTTTGAACCTGTTCTTATTGAAGGTAAAGCTATTCAATTACACCCATTAGTTTGTACTGCTTTTAACGCGGATTTTGATGGTGACCAGATGGCTGTTCACGTTCCATTATCTGTAGAAGCTCAAGTGGAAGCTAGAGTGTTAATGATGTCTACTAATAATATTCTTAGCCCTGCTAGTGGAAAGCCTATTATTACTGCATCACAAGATATAGTTCTTGGACTTTACTACATGTCTAGAGAAAGGCCTTTTGCAAAAGGTGAAGGAAAAGCTTTTTCTGGAACTAGAGAAGTAGGTCTAGCTTATGATTCAGGTGAAATTGATCTTCAAGCTAAAATTAGAGCAAGAGTAGGTGGTAAAATATATGACACTACTGTTGGAAGAGTTCTTCTTTATGATGTAGCTCCTAAAGAGTTAAGTTACTCAGAATTTAACAAAGTAATGACTAAAAAGGCTTTAGCTGGATTAATTGACACTTGTTATAGAGTGGCAGGAAACAAGGCCACTGTTTTACTTGCAGATAGAATGAAAGACCTTGGTTATAAGTTTGCAACTAAAGCTGGAATATCTATCGGAATGAAGGATATGACAATTCCAGAGTCTAAAAAGACTTTACTTGCAGAAGCTGAGCAAAGAATTGCAGACGTTGAACAACAATACCAAGATGGTTTAATTACTTCTGGGGAACGTTACAACAAAGCGATTGATGTTTGGGCTGACATGGGGGACAGAGTTGCATCAGATATGATGTCAACAATTGCAACTGAGCAGTTTAGTGATGGCTCAGAAAAACTTACTGGACCTAGTTTTAACTCAATTTACATGATGGCTGATTCAGGAGCGAGGGGATCTTCTCAACAGATTCGTCAGCTTGCTGGAATGAGGGGCCTGATGGCAAAACCAGATGGTTCAATTATTGAAACTCCTATTAAAGCGAACTTTAGAGAAGGACTTTCAGTGGGTGAGTATTTTATTTCTACTCACGGAGCTCGTAAAGGTCTAGCTGATACTGCACTTAAA
>CAYOZL010000054.1:0-16516 GCA_964408435.1 uncultured Bdellovibrionales bacterium
TAAAATTACCTTGTGGAGAAGATGGCAGTAAACTTCCGTCACATCCTGCATTAGCGGCAAAATTAGTTGAATGAATAGTCGGTCCTGTTAGAACCCCGTTATTTGTATTATCAGTAACCCAACCTTCTGTATCTGTTTCAAATTCAATTGCAGTTGAAGTACAATTACTATTTTCTATAAAATCAGGGATTCCATCTCCATCACTATCTAGTGGAGGTAATATTTCTAACTCGTGATCCTCAACCTCTCCCCCCCGTAAGAAACCAAGCGAACTATTTAAATCTGCTGTTAGATCAGTAGTTAGTCTAAATCGCGCATAAGTTACACCAGGTGTGATATCAGCAGGAATTGTTGGCCAGATTAAAGAAACTGTACCATTAGCTGCGGTTTGAAGACTCGCCCCCTCATCAGGATCAAAGGTTCCTGAACGATCAAAATCTATCCAACCTAAAAGCATTAGGCTTAGACCTGAAGTATTAGTGATAACAACATTTTGTGAAAAACTTGAAAGGCCACTCACAATAGAAGCAGGCAAAGCGATGCTCTCATCATCTCCTGTATTATCATCATCTCTAGCATTCCCACTGTCATCAATACCATCACCACCAAAAGCATCATCATCAGCATCAACAAGGCCACCAATCCTAGGATTAGCTCCACCTGGACTAGAAAAAGAATGATAAGGCCCATTATTAGAAAAAAGTGTTTGATAATCACCTAGACCAGTACCAGCAGTAGTATCTGGCGCATCACCAAAATCTGCTGAACAACCAGTAATCGTTACCAACACAAACTCACTTGAGCCAACGCCATTGATAGTTATTTCATCAACAGGGCTTGGGAAAGTGAATCTAGCATTTGCTTGACCATCTACAATTGAACCAGTTGCGTCAGCTAGAATATTATTATTTGGGCCAGTAATTACTGCTCCATTATTAAGATTAAAAAAAGTAGGAAAAACTGGAACCCCTGCTAAAAAGCCTGTAACCTCCTGAGACTCTGAAGCTCCACCAACATCTGAAACAAGTATATTAATATTTTCTAAAGGTCTTGAATAAGTAATAGTCTTATTACTAGTTCCCCCTTGCACAACTGCCCTTATACTATTTACGGTTTCTGTATAGGTTGGAGTCGTAGCAGTTGGATTAAAATTATCATAAGTAAGAGTATCTCCTAAAGGATTAGTCGATGTAGCGCTTGCAGTTCCAGGAGCAGGCACTCCTCCATCCCATTCCAAAAACGCCTCTTGAGGATTACATATAGGTAGATTAAATGTTTCTGTAAAAACAGAAAATCGAGTGGCGTTTACTGAAGCAGCAAAGGTTCCAGTAGTTTCATTTTCAACCTGAAAACCTCCAGCAGTTCCTATTACAGTAAAATCATATCCAATCTGGGTAGCTGGAGCAGGACCTGTTGCAGTTCCAGGAATTATAGTAAGCGTATCTCCAACAATTGTAAAAGTAGAATCAGTACTATTAATAAAGCTGGCTGCCGTAAAATTCCAATTAAAACCTGGACTAGGATTTATAACTGTAAACCTAAGCAAATCAAGACCTTGTGAATCGATAGAGCTAGCTGCCCCATCTGTAGGGTCACTATCCGTTACTTCATCTGCAGCAATTCTAAAATTAGTTTGAGATGAAAATGTTAAGGTTGTACCAACTATTGTACCCGATGTGCGAGGAACATCATCAAAGAATTGAATTGCTGTACCCGCATCTGCTCCAGATGCTCCATCTGAGATTCCACCGTCAGTATTATCCCCTGCTGCTGGTGTCACAACACCTGGAGCAACACTTACAGAGACTACCGGCAATCCACTAATATTAGTAGAAAACGCACCACCTACATTAGTTAAACCTGTAAACTCAACAGGATCATTACTTAACTGACCTGTTGCTTGAGCAAGCACTGAAGAACAAAATACAACTAAAACTACTACTATATGATGCAAAATATTTTTTACTATCTTCATTCAAATTCCTTACTAAGGTTTTACGATCTTGGGTTAACTCAAACAATAAGCGCAACTATTTCGTTTCACAAAAAGCTCACCATGTGCAAAAAATACATTAAGATTTAAGCTTCAACAAATGTTTTTTTTTAAAGATATTAAAAATATTTAAAGATAATAGAGAAAGTACTTAGTTAAGCTACCAAAGCTTAAGAGGAAAAGACTCCCCTACGACTTCCTCTTCTTTTTTATTGGCAATTTCTACAAATTGTTCTGCCCAATTATCAGCAATCGATTTAACTGCACCAAACATTGAAAATTGGCGAGTATCAATGAGGCGCACATCACGAGTTTCACGATCTGCAAATGTTGCAAGCACTTCTTTTGTTCCAGCGTCACGAAGACGCGCTTCAAATGCAAGACTAGAGTCATTAGTAATCTTACCAGCAACTTTTAGAGCAGGATAAGGAATAACTTCAAATGCTCCTAGAGTAGTGTTACTTGGAGTTGCTTCTATAAGAGCCATTTCTAAAATTAAAGTATTAGCTTCTTCATTATTAACAACTAAGAAGTGTTTTCTTGGATCTTCTCTAAAAGATTTAATAACGCTCCTACGAGTATGCTCAGCAAGTTCGTTTATTTCATCAAATATATTTTTTCTTTTATTATTGTTTTTTATTTTTTGAACCCACTCGCTCTTAAGCACATATTGAATGTTAATTGGCGCTATCATTATCTTATGATAGCTCTGAAAATTTACTCCCTGTTTTGTCCACCCTTTTTGAAACGGAAGTGTTTCTGGTTTAGTAAATCGCTCTGGATGCTTTACAAATCCAGCATTAGGAGCTGAACTTGAACAGCTTGACAATAAAAGTAAAGAAACAATGGATAAAAAGACGATAGATAAAAGTTTAATCTGTTTTTTCATGAGATTACCTAACCCTAAAGTTATTCAATAAGCCGACAACCAAAACGTTCTGATATATAACGCGCTTCATTAAAAGAGCCAAGTTTTTGCGCTATAACTGTTTTATCTTCTATATTAATAGTATAACTACCTGCTTCAAAGACAGGTTGACCATAATCAATACAGTATTTTTCATCCTGCTTTGAAACAAACATACATGAGCACACTTCCTTAGCAAAAAGAGCTGAAGTAGTTGGAGCAACACTACAGCCCATAATACTAGATAGAATTACAAGAAACACAAAAAATATTTGATATCTTAATTTCATTTTAAAGACTTTATTTTAAAGCTCCTAAAATGAGTTTATACAAAGTATTTCGATTAATTTCTCCATCTTTATCGTAAGCTGTACGCACTACAAGCATGTTTTGCTCAGGAAAAATAGCAAGTGACTGACCGTAATGACCAAGTGCCATATATAAACTCTCAGGTGCATCTGGATATGGTCTCTTAAGCCCTTTTTCTTTATTACTCTTATTTAACCACCAATGAGCCCCATAGTTTTCTCGATTTGCAAAACCTTCAAGATTAGTTTCTGCAAAGGCTGGAGCAACTGAGGTACTGTACTGAACCCAGTCCTTAGGTAATAAGCGTTTACCATTCCAAATTCCATTTTTAAGATAGAGTAGCCCTAGTTTTGCAAGCTCTCTAAGTGTCATATATAAATACGATGATCCAATAAATGTTCCAGCTTGATCTTGCTCCCAAGTAACATTAGACATTCCAAGTGGCTCAAAAAGATACTTCCAAGGCATTGCATCATAATCATCTTTGCTAAATTTAGTTTTAAGCATACTCATCAAAATATTTGATGTTCCACTTGAATAATAAAATTGTTTATTTGGCTTATGAGCCAGCTTTTGCTCAGCGCTATATGCTCCCATATCTGTTTCCATATAGAGCATTTCAACAACATTACTATCAAGTAGCTTACCTTTGTATAAATTAAAAAAATTAATACCGTAACCTTCCATCCAATCTAAACCTGCACTCATTCGTAAGAGATGACTAATAGTAATTTTTCTTTTCTCTTTAAAATTTAATATTGAAAAATATTTGTATGCAAAATCCTCTCTTGAAAGGATTCCATGATATTCTGATATTCCATAAAGAGTGTTTACAAAACTCTTTGTTGCCGACCAAAGGATATGAGGCTTATCTTTATTAAAACCATGATAATATTTTTCAAATACTAAATGGTTATCTTTTATAATTAAAAAACCATCTGTACTATAGTCATTTGCATCATTTTCTTTTTGACCCTTTTCTATGTAGCGAAGAACATCAGAAAAGGCACTTTCATTAAAAACCTCAGCATGTGACTTCCTCTTCCAATCTGGGTTTGGGTAAATATCTTCTGCATATGAAGCTTGACTAAATAGTACATGACAAATTGTAGATAATAGAATGCACTTTACTTTCACATCTAAAGACTTAGAGTACGCATCTAATAACTTATCAAACAAAAGGAATTATAGTCTTTAATTTTTTCTTTTCCATTTAAGAAACTAAGCTCTGATAAAAAAGCTATCTCGATAATCTCTGCATCTAATCTGGAGACCAATTCTGCAGTTGCGCTCGCTGTTCCTCCAGTTGCTAGAACATCATCAACAATAACTACTCTTTCTTTCGCCTTAATTGCGTCTTGATGAATTTCTAAAGAATCGCTTCCATATTCAAGCTGATAAGACACTTTCTCTACCTTATAAGGAAGCTTGCCTGGCTTTCTTACCGGTACAAATCCTATTTTCATTTTTGCTGCAATTGCCGCAGCAAAAATAAAACCTCTTGATTCTATTCCAATAATCTTATCGATTTTATTTTCTTCAAACCTAGATGCAAAATAATCAATAATGTCACTAAAGATTTCACCTTCAGCTAATAATGTTGTGATGTCGTAGAAATTTATCCCTGGCTTAGGGAAATCTGGAACTTCTCTAATTAAAGCTTTTGTTTTTAAAGCAAGCTCACTCTTATTTAAATTAGTATCTAAATCAATATTAGAGCTCATAAGTTTCACTTTATCTAAAATTATTTATCAATGACCCTAGCAATATGCTCATCAAGTCGCTTATGACTATAACCCATATGCTTAGCTTTATAATAGTGTTCTAGAGCACTTTGCTTGCTACCAAGACCCTCAAAAGCAACTCCTAAAGTAATCTCTCTTTCTGCACTAGGTTGCTTTGCTTGAGCAAGTTTTAAAATCCTAATAGCTTCTTTATATTTTTTTTGCATAAGATAAGCATTAGATAAATTATTTAAAACTGAGGACTTATTACCTATAAGTTCTTTAGCTTTAATTAAATTAATCTCAGCACTTTTCCATTTATTCAAAAGTGCATAAATCGCACCAAGCTTTGAATAACATTCTCCATCATTAGGATCGTTTTTTAAAAGTTTTTTATAAACCTCTATTGCTTTATTGTACTCTTCCAAACTAATTAATATTTCTGCTTTTCTTCTTAAATAAAGACCATCTTGAGGTGAAATCTCTAAGGCTTTATTAATCTTTTCTAAAGATTTTCCATATTTTTTTTCAGCCATGAAATAACCAGACATATTATAAAGCACTTCACAGTTACTAGGATTATTCTGATGTGCTAATTCAAGATTCTTAATTCCTTCTTTCCTATTACCTTGAAAAAGGAATTTAACTCCTTCTTGATTAAAATCAGATTTAACGCTCTCAGAGCTACTATTAAACTTTAAAAGCTTAGGTTTTAATTCTTGGGCGAAACTTGGGATAAGGAAAAAAAACTTAATAAAAAAAATTGTTAATACTGTTTTCATCACTATCTATAATTTATATTGGTTATAAGCCTAAATGCAACTATATTTATTAGACGATTATGTTTAAGCACCTATCCAATCCTTTTTATTTAGACTTAAGGTCTCTGGCTCTTTCAAGGATCTGCCTCGGTATTTGTCTATTTATTAATCTTGTTATTTCCTCACTTAGCTTAAATGCTTTTTATACAGATAATGGGATTCTACCTAGAGCTATACTAGCTTTAAAATACAAAGAATACTCATATTTTAGCTTAAATGTTCTTTCAGGTAGCTATAGCTTTCAAGTCCTAATTTTTGCTCTAACAATAGTTTTTTCTATTGCCTTAATACTTGGAGCGTATTCAAGAATCTCTAATTTCTTGTGCTGGTTATTTTTCTTAAGTATCTACAACAGAAACCCTTTTGTTCTAGATGGTGGCGATGATGCTTTAAAGCTTTTTTTATTCTGGTTATGCTTTTTGCCAGTATCTAAATACTTTTCTCTAGATAGCTTATCTAATAAGAAAAACAAAGGAAATGTAAATCCCAGTAACATTAAAATTTCAGGAGTTACTTGCTTTGCATTTATCACTCAACTTGCAAGCATTTATTTCTTCTCAGCGATGTTAAAAACCTCTCCTCACTGGAACGATACTGGAACAGCCATACACTTAGCACTTGCTTTAGATTCATTTTCTAGCGAATTAGGAAATTACTTATTAAATTTCCCTAAATTATTAAAATTTTCTACCCTTGCAACCTGGAACATAGAGAAATACTTTCCTTTCTTACTCTTCATTCCCTTTGCTACAAAATTTTTTAGAACAATAGTAGTGTTCACTTTTATGTCTTTTCATATTGGTCTTGCTACCTTTATGGATTTAGGGATTTTCCCCTTAGTAATGTTTAGTGCCTGGGTAGCTTTAATACCTAGCAATATATGGAAATACATCAATTATAAAAAATTTATCAATACTAAGTTAAATTTTTTTAATTTCATACCCACAAGCTTTACTCACAGAAAGAATAGATCTCTAAAAGCTAGCTTTTGAAAAAACATTTTCACTAAAAGTATCTGCTTCTTGTTAATAACTTACACACTATTTTGGAATATTAGATCTTTAGACTTTAATAAATATGAGCCTTACTTCTCAAGGGATTTAAACTGGATAGGCAAATCAATTCGCTTAGATCAGTACTGGGCTCTTTTTGCACCAAAACCCATGCAAGACGGTGGTTGGTTTATCTTAGTTGGAAGGACAAAAGATACTTTAGAAAAAGTAGATGTAAAAACTGGAAAGAAGCCTGACTTTAGTAGGCCAGAAAGAACAGCAACAACTTATAAAGATTTCAGGTGGAAGAAGTATCTATTAAATATTTGGCTTAAAAAGAATTCTAAATATAGAAAGCACTACGCTAACTACCTATGTAGAATATCAAAACAAAAACTTTGGTCTGTAGAAATAATCTATATGTTGGAGAAAGTACTATTACCCAACTCGAAGAACAGTATAAATAAAGAGAAAGAAAGATTAAGAAAAAAGCCTAAAAAAATTACCCTCTGGAAACAAGAGTGCCCTTAAAATATTTAATTCACGATCGTGTTGTAACAGACCAAGACATAACAGTCTCTATACTTTATTTACTATTTCAGAGTATAGCTTAAGAATTTCTTTATTAAATCTCTTAATACTATACCTAGTTTCAACTAAATCCTTAGCTTTACTAATCTTCTCACTATGCTCTTTTTCAAAAGCATTTTCTAAAGCAATAGAAAAATCTTCTACATTTGCTTTTGCTAGCAAAGCACATTCAGAATTTAATACTTGAGTATGTGAGTAGATATCAGTTGCAACAATTAGTCTTTCTGAGTCCATATAAGTATAAATTTTAAGCGGGGTATTCACTCCAGAAAGTCTTGGAGAAACTAAAACATTTGCTTGCTTATGAATAGATGGCATAAATTTATTTGCAATATGACCAGTAAAGATTACTTCATCCTCTAATTTTAAATTGCTAACTAAACTTTCAATTTTATTATTGGATTTTCCAACTAAAACTAAACAGGCTTTATCTCTAACTTCTTTGTTTATTTTAGAATAAGAGTTAATTAATAATTCTACTCCTTGATAAGGCTCAAAATTTCCTGCATATAGGATTATTTTTTTATCTATCTTGTATGTATCTTTTAAAGAAAACTCATCTTTACTAGTATTAGATGCAGGAAAATCTTCTATTTGGCAGATATTTGCATTGGGACAAAGCTTCAAGACATCCTTACTAAGAGCACTACAAACAGTAAGCACCTTAGTTGCTCTATTAAAAAAGAACTTTTCTACTGATTTAAACGCACTAATTAAAAAATTATATTTTATAAATCCACTTTCTTCTAACTGCGAACTCATTGAAGAATCAACGTCAAAAATAAATGGTTTTTTTGTAAAAATTGAAAAAAATCCAGCTATAAAACCCGCCTCTTCTACTCCATGATAAACATCATATTTTTTACTTAGTATTAACTTTAAAGCAGAGAAAAAGAAGAAAAAATCTAATACTATCTTCTTAAATGAAGGCCCAGGTTTTATTGAACTAATAAAAGGCACAGATAAAGATCTCTTTACTTCAACATTCTCAATTTTCAAATCCTGTCCTAACGGATAACAAAGAAGAGTAACTTCATGCTCTGCTTGAGATAAAGCAAAAAGTATTTGTCTAATATTAATAGGTGTCCCTCTGGCAGTAAAAAATGGTTGAGGTGATAGAATAAGAACTTTCATAAAATTAAGGCTTTCATTTTTTTATTTTATAGAAAAAATCTCTTCGCCAATCTCTAAATCTTCTTTTTTTATTATTCAACCATAATAGCGAGTAACCAAATTTTGAAAAAAATAATTTCAAAATTCCTATTTTTACTTTTGGCCAGTTTAGAAAACAAAAGAAATGAGTAAATATATTTGCTTCTGTTAATACAAACTCTTTACCCTTAGACTTAGGTATTTCAATCCCATACTCTGGAACAGGCAAACCTTGTCTCCTTCTAGTTTCAATTATTCTAAAAGCCCTACCTCTTTTCTCAGTTCCCATCATAGTATTAGAACTTTTTGCATGCTCAGGACTTAAAGTTACAAGCTTTAAGTCTTCTCTTTGATTAGCAAGCTCTAAAGCTTTAACACCCTCTTTAGTCCTCCCTAAGACAAAGCTATAACCTTCAGAAAAATTAATACTTTTATCCGGTGGAGACATCCAAGGATCTCCTATTGCTATGTCTGCAAATTCTGCAGTTGAATCATAACAAGTCATACATCGTGGTGGAGTATATAATCTATATAGAATGTTCAGAATTTCCATTGAATTTGGTCTATATTTTTGTGCATGAGGAAAATAAACTGGATAAGTGCTTCCATCATCTAATTCTAAATGAGGAGTGCCAGGATGCTTACCAACTCTTGAAATAAACTTTTTAGACCTGGATTTGATTTTTTCATCAATTCCTTTCCATATTTCATTCATGGGGTCATGCTCAACTGCAGCATGACAAAAGAGTCCAATAGTAAGCACAATTCTGTCTTTTATTTTTCGATTTAATTCTTTAGCTTTTAAAAGCCCATGAATCTGGCAAGGTAGTCCAACAACGGCATATTTTCCTTTAGTATTAATCACCTCATCTAATACTGCATTAGTTGGAGCAATTGCATACTTTGACTTCATTGTTGAAAGTATTTCTTCCTTTGTTCTTGCAAGTATCGGTTTACCTTTCCACTGTGTTTCAGGATCCGATGCAACTAAAACAGCCCCGTCTATTTCCTTATTCTCCAATAAGGAAATCAATAAACCTGTTACAGCTCCGCCACTTGTAGAATTTTCTCTAATTCCATGTTTTTGAGCATAGCTAAGATAAGCTTGCTCAAAATGACCATGCATATCACTTAACTCTGGAACATGTTCAAATAATTGCTTTGCCAAACTAGGAACACTAAATTCATCCCCAGGACAAACCTGCACACATAAATCACAATCAGTACAACTTGAAAGATTCTCAACTTCTGGAAAACCTTCATTACTAACAGATAAAACTTTTGTTGGGCAAATTCCAACACAACTTCCGCAACGATGGCATAGATCTCCATCTACTATTCTTGCTAAAGTTTTTAAAGCACGAGGTTGATTCTCTTCGTCTTTTTTTAGTGGCTTAACAAATGGCCCTTTTTTTCTTAGTGGAATTGCTGACATTTGAGCCAATCATACAATAAAGAATGAGAATCTGGTAGAAGCTAAATGCTAATAGGAGCCAAGAAGTAAGATAGTGCTTAAAATCAACATAATTGTAGCTGGCATCATCTTGGTTAATTCATCATCAATTTTAAAATGCATAGTAACTGCACCTAACATAAGAAACACAACTACTAGAGAAGCTGGCGCTACTATATTCGTTACCCAAAAACCAACTAATAAAGCTAGACCAGAAGTAATTTTTAAAAAGCCTATTAAATAATATGACCAGCTAGGTAGGCCATATTCAGCAAACTCTTCTTTTAAATTTTTAGACTCGCCTCCACGATAGCTCGTCTCCATATTTGCTCTAAGCAACCAAACATTTAATAAACCTAATGCGACAATAGCTTGTATTACTTGTATCATGATTAATTTTACTCCTCTCAGCTTTCGCTGCTTAATTAACGCTTTACTCAGTAAGTGCTTGCTATAATTTAACCTAAAATCTAAATCATTACTAGTATGCTAATCTCAGTAACTCCTCTTTAGTTACTATATATTTATACTCTTAGCACCCTTTGTGCTGTTAGATAATTGGTTCTTCAAATTCTACTTCTTCGTCAAAAGGAGAATTAGATTTAATTGTAGAATCAGGATTATAATCGCCTTCTTCCCAGCTACTTAATATTTGTTTTACTTCAGCAATAGGCCTAGCGTAGTTCTCTCTTGAAAATTTAATTGCTTGCTCGACATAAGATTTTTTAGGCGGGTGCACGAACAATGTTCTGGCAGAAAATGCTTCATGTGTTTCTCCTTCAATAGACATTTTAACTAGAAAGTCTTGTACACCTAAATTAATTAAATCTCTTTCTTTAAATCTAGGATTAAACTCAGAAGACATTACTTTAGAGTCCTCTCCTCCTATTCTAAAAGAAATAAGCGAGCCAACATTTCCAAACACAGTAGTTCTAATAGAATCATCAAGTTGGCCAAGAAACTGATTCGCAATAGTAAGACATAGTCTATACTTTCTAGATTCACTTAAAATTTCATCAAAAGTATCAGTAGCAAAATTTTGAAACTCATCTACGTAGAAATAAAAATCCACTCTATCTTTTTCAAGTATATCTGCTCTAGACATTGCAGCTTGATAGATTTTAGTAATTGCAATTGCTCCTAATAAAGCAGCATTTTCCTCCCCTAAAATCCCTTTAGAAATTTTCATTAATAGTATTTTCTTACCATCCATGATTTCTCTAAAATTAAATAAGTTCACAGGCTGGCCTACGATGTTTCTAATCATATTAGTAGAAACAAATTGCCCAACTTTATTTAATAAAGGCGTAATAGCTTCATTATCAAACTTCTCTGACCAACCTGCAAACTCATTAACCCAAAAGTTTTTAACAACATCATCTTGAATATTTCTAACAATTGTTTGTCTATAATTCTTATCAGTAAGCATTTTCAGAATAGATAAAACAGTTGTGCCCTCAGAATCTAATAATGCCAAAGTAGTATAACGAAGAACATGCTCTAATCTTGGAGACCAGTTTGAGCCAAAAAGTTTTTTGAAAATTTCAATAAAACCAATTGTCACTCTCATTTTTAATTCTTCAGGAACTTTTTCTAGAGGATTAAAGCTTGCAGGAAATTCTAAATCAGAAGGGTCGAAAATAACTACATCTTTTAATCGATGTTCAGGAACAAGCTCTAAAACATTATCAACTAAATCACCATGAGGATCTAGCACTCCTACACCATGACCTGCTTCAATGTCATTTTTAATTAAAAGCTCTAAAAGTTTAGATTTACCAACACCTGACTTACCTAAAACATATAAATGTCTTCTTCTATCGTTTCTTTTAATTCCAAATTTACTTTTTTGATCTCTAAAATTAGTTTCAGCAAAAAATGAGATTTCAGGATCTCTTTGATTGGTAGGTAATTCACTAGGTGGTGGCTCCCTGTGTGAAAGCACATGAACTAAATTGGGCACTTCACTTTCCGCAGGTAGATGAAAAAGAGTTGCTAGTTCCTTTGTCCCTAATAAAAAACCATTAAAGATAGATCTTTTTTGAAATTTCTCAACAAAACCAGATGATACTATCTTCGAAAATTTAAATTGGTTTAAATCCAAAGTGTTAAAATTAGACATCGCACCACAAACACCTTGCAGTCTAACTTTAGGATCTAAATTTTGTTTTTTAGAAACACTTGCAATTCTAATATTAACTGAGAACATTCTATTTGAAGTTTTTTCTTCAATTCTTGGTCTAAAAGTTTTTGCTGCTTCTTTTTTAAACCAATACTTAAAACGTAAAATATTATGAACTCTATCCCATCTTTTCCTAAAGCTCATTACTAAGTTATGCATCCCAGTATCTGATTTAGGTTTTACTACTATTTGTATAAAAACTGCTTCTCCTGGAGCAAGCTTTGATAAAACACTAAGCAAGCCAGATAGTGAATCTCCTTCAAATTCTGTAAAATTCTTTATTGGAAATAAATCTTTTCTTTTTAGCTTTAATTCTGTAGCAAGTATATTTGCTTTTTTTGAAGATAAATTTTTTGTGAAATCTGCTATTTTTACAATATCTGCAGCAGGAGCTACAGCATAAACCTGCCCTGAGACAACCTGTGCAGTTGCTTCATCTGCACTAAAACAAAATGCAATATTTTGCCCAGTTCCAAGCATTTCAAAGGCAACTGTTTGCCCTCTTAGAGTTTCATGTAATTGTATAAAAACTTCCTCAAACGCAGCTGCAGTTTGCATATTATCTTGAGGAATTTTAATTAGATAGCTATTCATACAAGATTCACATATTACACTTTTAGGCAGACTAAGACAATAAGCACATTAAAAACAACAATAATTATATGTAATATTTTTGTATGGTTAGAATTCTACGAATGGAAATTTACTTACTAGTTGAATAGCTAGCTAGTAATTTATTAAATCCAGTCTCTAAATATGAAATGGCATTCTTATCCTCAAGTAGCCTGTAATAGTAATGATATCCCAACATTAAAGAAAACATTTGAAAAGCAAAGTCTTTAGAATCAGTCTTAGAAACAAAATCACCTTCCTCTATCCCTGAGTCAACTATTCTAGAAATAGAATCAATAAGTTGTATTTGAGCATTTTTTAGAAAATCATTCACTGGACCTGGAATATCATCAAATTCAGAAGATGCAGCAATGAGCACACACCCCCCTGTTTTAGGTAAATTTTGCAACCAAGCTTTCCAAGCGCTGAAAAAAGCAATAAGACGTGGCTTGCCTCTTTTTACTTTTAATACAGGTATTAAAACATTTTCGCTGAAACTATTTGAAACTAAAGATAGAGTTTCTACCTGTAGATTTTCTTTTGATTTAAAATGAGCAAATAAGCCACTTTTTGACATTCCAACTGATTTTGCCAAAGAACCAATAGTTAATGAATTTAAACCATAAATACTAGCAAGCTCATGTGCTTGGTTTAAAATACTCTTTTTTGTAATAGCCCCTTTATTCATCTCTCTTTTTACTTAAAAACTCTTCCCTTAAATGATCTAAAAAGTATAATTTAGCAAAGACGTTTATAATTACAAAACCTGACAAATTAAAATAACATTTTAACCTTAGCATAATCAATTTTACCTAAAGAAGTACTTGGTATTTCCTTAATCACTTTAATAAATTTAGGTATTTTATATTTTGCTAAATTATCCCTAAATAATAGCTCAAGGCTAGACATCTCAAAATCACTAAAATTACTTCCAAGTTCTATTGCTAAAGCAGGAACACTTCCCCACTTATCATCTTGTATTGCTACAACAACTGCTTTTTCAATATTCATATTTTGCAATGCTAAATTCTCTATCTCTAAAGGATTAATATTTTCTCCCCCAGAGATAATAGTTCTATCGCTTCTTCCTAGAATTTCCAATCTTCCTTTTGAATCAATTTTTGCTAGATCACCAGTATTAAACCATTCTTGTCTAGCCTCTTCCCCTACATAGCCTAGAAAAAGAGATTTAGATTTAACTAAAAGCTCTTGCCTATTATTAAAATCTACTTCAACTCCAGATAGAAGTTTTCCACTAGTATGCGAATTATCTTCTGTAAGTTTTTGTTCTAAAAAACTAATATGAGAGCAGGTCTCAGTCATCCCATAAGATGTTCTAACTGGAAGTTCTAATTCTATTATTTTTTTTAAAACTCTTTTATCAGTAGGAGCCCCTCCTACTAAAATAAGTTTTAGTCTTTTTAGTCTTTTAATTGCATCTTGATTTTCTAAAAGTTTTTTTAAAACACTCGGAACTAAAGACACATGCGTTATTTCAGGATTATTACTTAAAGTTTCACAAATTACTTCAGCAGAGAACTTTTCAATTATAAAACAACTTGCTCCAGCTTTTAAACATCTGAATAAAATACATAAGCCGCCAACATGATAAAAAGGTAGGGACGCTAACCAACAATCCCCTTTTTCTAAGCTATTTAACCTATTTGAAGCTTCAGCATGAATTAAAAAATTATCAAGACTAAGTCTCGCTCCTTTTCCAACGCCAGTACTACCAGAGGTAAAGATTACAACATCTTCTTTTTTAGATTGTTCTGCATTTTGCACTAAGATTAACTGATCTCTATTCACAAAACTATCTAAAGTATATACTTTATTAAAACCTACACTTTTTAAATTATACTTTACTGAATCATTTAGAGAATCAGTAAAAACAATGTTTGAATTTAATAACTTTCTTTGCTCTTTCCAAGCACTAGGCTTAAGTCTTGTATTGTAGATAACAGCTGTTTTATTTACTTTTATAATCGCGAGTAAAAGCACAATAAATTCAATACTATTATTTAAAAAAATAGAGATTTTAATTTCTTTTAACTTAGCCAGCTCAGCACTTAGCCGATCTACTTTTTCTTGTATTTTTATCTGTGATAACTTCGAGCTACTATCACAGATAAAAATAGAGTTTTTAGAAAATATTTTCATTTCTATATTATTCAAATATCAACATAAAATTTATGAGCGAGTAAATGCTTAAACATTTTCTAGTTAAAACCAATAATAATCAAGGCAAGGGCTAAGAAAAAAATTAAGAAGCAATAATAGACAAATTGCAATCCTCTATTTTACCAAGATATATAACTGATACCGCTTTATTCTTGTTCCACGTTTGACACTTATTTCCAAAGACCTTCCTAAGAAGCTGTCTCCATGGCCTTCTCTTTCCATTGCCTGGGCTAGTCTTTCCATGAATTACATACATTTTGTTATCTCCACAATCTAAGGCTCTCATAACTGTGTCGTATAGTAATTTTTTACTCTGACTAACCAAAAGATTTTTCCTACCATCACATT
This sequence comes from uncultured Bdellovibrionales bacterium, assembly GCA_964408435.1. GTDB lineage: Bacteria > Bdellovibrionota_C > UBA2361 > SZUA-149 > CAYOZL01 > CAYOZL01. The sequence goes on from CAYOZL010000054.1 coordinate 15,266, forward strand.
GAACATCTAAAACAAAGCACCCATCCTCAAGACTAATCTTAAGATTTGGGTTAGCAAGTTCTGAATATGGTTCAATACTCAATCGTGCAGAAGAACGATTGTTAGACTTTGCATCTCTCCTATTGTTTGATGAAGAACGATAAACTTTACGGATCGAGGACTGACTGCATAATACACTCGCCAAAACAAACTCCTTTTTCCTTCTAGAATTTACCAGCTCACTAATAATCCTTGAGAACTGCTAAAGAATTTCTTCTACTATGTTAAATTATGCAATGTAATAATATAGTTGACTTAGTTTAATTTTCAGTTAACTCGCTTCGCTTTATCTTACTAAAAATCAATCTAAGTCAACTATATGTTGTCTTTCGCTGCGCTCGGCAATATACTAGTCGTGACTTAAACGTAAAACTAAATCACGACTAGTATATCATTTTATAATTTTAAACAAAAGAGACTATTAATTTGAAAGTGACTTACTAACTTTTTCTATTTTTCTAAATACATGATTCTTAACCCAATTAGCATCAAGCCACTCTCTTGGGTTAACTGGGATATTAGCAATTCGATATTCAAAATGAAGGTGGTCACCTCCTGCAAGCCCAGTCTCTCCGCTTCTTCCTATTATTTCTTTTCTTTCTACATCCTGACCAACAGAAACCTCTAATTCACTTAAATGTCCGTATAATGAAATTAGCCCCATACCATGGTCGATCACTACAGCATTGCCATAAATGCCAAAATGCTCTGCAAGAACCACAGTCCCTGAATTACTTGCTAAAACCTTATCTCTTTTTACAGATGCAAGATCTAGACCATCATGAGTAGAGCCCCCTGCATCAATACCATCTAAAGAGTAGGCTCTACTTTCCCCAAAATTAGAAGTCGTTGTAGCAGCCATAGGTTTTACAAATTTTTCTCTAGAAATTGGCTTACTTTCTAAGCCTAAATTAGCTAATCTTTTTTGAAGCTGCATTCGGTAATCTTGGTTAACTTTTTTAAAAACTTCTACACTATTTGCCTCTACACTATCTATTCCTTCAATATCTAAGTCCCCGAACTCTTCATATAAAGGTAACACTTTATTTTGTACAAAATTCTCTGATATTTTGATTTTAGAGTCTCGTCTCTTAAAGTTTCTTATTCGTAATTTTAATTTTCTTTGAGTCATATTCCCTGCAGTATCTCTTGCATAAATCATCACAGGACCTTTCATTTCAATTGGAAGAGCAAATAATACTGCATACAAAT
>CAYOZL010000055.1:0-16152 GCA_964408435.1 uncultured Bdellovibrionales bacterium
CTATTATCTTTGAGGTGGATAAGGTGCTTAAGGGTGAGAGGACGGTTGAAGAGTCAGTGAAGAGTTTACTCTCTAGGAAGCAATCTGGAGAGTTTCGTTAAGATTTTGATGCTCTGGTAGCGACACAGAGTTCGCGGAAGAAATAGACTAAGACTAAGACTAAGACTAAGACTAAGAATTTTTAGATAAGAAAGTAAAAGATGGATGATGAGGGAGGTAAGTAACCTGGAACCTCTAAGATTTAAAAGTGAGTAAATAACTCGAACTTAATAAATCGTGACTCCAACTGCTACAAAGCTTATGTAGAAATTTTATCTACTAAAAACTCTCTAGCAGTTGAAGCCATAAAAACTATAAAGAACCTACGAAAAACCAAAAAAATAAAAAAACAAGGGAATAAAAAACAACTCCCGTCATCAATCCTTTAAAAGCTCTGCGGTAGAAAAGCATCCAAAGCATTGATTCATAAAACCTATGATGGGGCTAAAGTAAATATCGACTCGCCTTATTTAAATATTAACAAAAAAACTAAGAAGCGTAAAGAAAAACCCTGTATTATCAACTACTTAGACCGAATATTCATTCTACTTATACTAACTAAGTACCTATAAACTTGACTGTTTTGAATTTTAGGTGGTGTTTGAGCTTATTAATAATTTTACCAAAAATCCAAAACAATCAAGTTTATCTGTCTTCCGCTGCGCTCGGCAATATGCAGCTTATGATTAAATTAACCACAAGTTGCATATGCTCTATTGAACTTGTCTCTATTAAGCAGGCGCAGTATAAACTGTTAGTTAAATTATCTGATGAAAAAAACGCTACTATTTACTTTCTTATTGATTTCTCTCACAAGTGCAGGTGGGAATAAGCATCTATCAGAAGTTCTAATAGGCCTTACTGTTATAATAGTTGCGGCAAAAATTGGTGGGCACTTTGCTCTTAAAATTTCTCAGCCTGAAGTTCTTGGTGAATTACTAATTGGAGTATTTTTAGGAAGCTTAGCCATTTTTGGTTACGATGGTTTAAAGTTTTTAACTTCTAATGAAATAATTACTATTTTAAGTGAGATAGGAATTATTTTTTTACTTTTTGATGTTGGGTTAGAAACTAGTGTTAACGAGATGCAAAGAGTCGGGATTTCTTCTCTTTTCGTTGCTCTCTTAGGTGTTGTTGCTCCCTTTTTACTTGGAACAGCTTGTTCTTATTTCTTTGCTCCAAACGCAGATATGTTAGTTCATTATTTTGTAGGAGCAACTCTTACAGCCACAAGTGTTGGGATTACAGCTAGAGTATTAAAAGATTTAAAAAAGATTAGTTCTTCTGAAGGTAAGATTATTTTAGGAGCAGCTGTAATTGATGATGTTCTTGGTTTGCTTATATTAGCAATTGTTACTTCAATAGTTGATGCTAAGTCTGCTGGCTCTGAGCTGATGATGATAGACATCGCCAAATTAGCAGGTATTGCTATTGGCTTTTTAGTGGCAGTTATTTTTCTTGGTAGATACGTAGTAAGTGCTCTAATGTCTCTTGCCTCTAAACTTAAAAGTAAAGATTTATTGTTAATAGTATCAATTGCTATTTGTTTTTTACTTTCTTACCTTGCTTCTTTATCTGGACTTGCCCCAATTATAGGTGCTTTTGCAGCAGGGCTAATATTAGAACCTGTGCATTATAAAGGTAAGGGTTTAAGTAAAAGTGAGCGTGAAGTAAGAGAATTAATAGAACCAATAACTGGCTTATTAGTTCCAGTTTTCTTTGTTACTATGGGCGCAAGAGTAGATTTAACAGTGTTTGGAGATTCTAGTATTTTAATCTTTGCTACTGTGCTTTCTATCGTTGCAATTTTAGGAAAGCAGATTTGCTCATTAGGAGTAGTATCTAAAGGTGTAGATAAATTTGTCGTTGGCTTAGGAATGATTCCTAGAGGTGAAGTAGGTCTAATCTTTGCAGGTATAGGAGTTACCTTGGAGTTAAATGGAAAACCTTTAATTGACCCCGCAGTTTTTGGAGCTGTTGTAATTATGGTTATTATAACTACCGTTGCCACTCCACCACTTATTAAGTGGCGGATGGCAAAAGGAAAAAGCTAAGCTTTTAAGGTTAACTTTTTTCGGTAGCTAATTAAGGGACTACATTCCCATGAATAATGTGAGCTAGATTAGCTTCAGACCAGTTAATGATGGCATCATAGTCGTATCTAGTATCGTTACTAAGCTCTACATCTACCTGCTTATTGCTATCAAGTTCTCTATTTGTTTCAGCAGCAGAAGCTGTATAACTTTTAACCCAATCAACATCTTCTTGAGGAATTAAGCCTTGGCTTACTATCGCGTTTAGAGCTTGTTCTAAGTCTCTACTTTCTTCGTATTCCTGCGAAAAAGCATCAAGTGTATTTTGGTCATATTGATAAAGAGAGTGTTTAATTAAGCCAACTTGCATCTCTTTTTCACCAAGCATTCCATCATCTCCCGGTTGAACAAAATCTCTTATTACTTCTTGGTAAGATTTTTCTCCTGGTTTTTTAATTTGAGCTTGTTCTGTTTGTTTGCTTTCCATACATTCAGCTTCTTCAGTATTAACAGACTCGTTCACAGATGTTGTTTCTGGGTTAGAGTTTGTTGTAGGTGTTGTTGTTTCAGCAGCAGCTTGATCTTCTGTAGTAGAACAGTCACAATTCGTTCCTGTCATTGCTATAGCATCTGTGCCTGTATTGTCTGTATTTTTTGGTGCCTCTGAAGTTGATTGGTTAGCTTCTTTTTTAGGCACTAGTACATTTAATATTCTTCTTATTAATCTCTTCTTTTTTCTTTTTGTTTTATCAGACAGTCCTTCGTGCACATCAAATAATGAATGAAGCGCTTTTCTAATTTTTTTTCTTGAAGGCTTATTATTAGTATTGTCTGTTCTTATATTTAGTATGTTGCTCTCAGAGCTGCTATTTATTTGCATTTTAAAATCCTCAATTCTGTTTTCTCTATAGGAGTAATCGAAGATTTTTAGCAAAAGTTGCTAATGAGCAGAGTTTGTAGTCGAAATTAAGCTTTGAGAGGGCTCTTTATGAGTTTATGGCAGTTTTAAGAATTTTTTTTTCAGCACCTAACTGAATTAGCGAAGGGTCATTTATATCTTCAGGTAGTAGAATCTTATTCTCTGTGCTGTATCTATAATCATTAAAGATATGCTCAGCACTTGGTATGAAGTATTTTCCATCAGATAGCTTTACTGAAGTATCTTTAAGCTTGTAAGCGTTTTGCCCACAAGTATAACAATCGTAATTCATAAAGTGATAACAGATACACATCTTTTCACTAATTGGCAGTTTTTTACCTTTTTCATTCACAGGAGCACTGTCCCATGCTTGGTGATAAGAACAATTTCCATTTCTATCTAATAGATAACCTAAGGCTTCGCAGTTTGGTTTTATATTTGAATGTAGTGATGGGCTATTTTTTAACATTCTCATTGGGTAGCCAGTTGGAGAACTATAGTTAACCTCTATGTCATCTTCATTTGCAGCAAAAAGAACTTGTTTTACTTTTTCAGGATATCCGCATTCTTCAGAGATTGTAAATCTAGTAGCAACTTGAACTGCAGAAGCTCCTAGCTCTAGAAACTTTGTAGCATCGCTTCCAGTAAAAATTCCACCAGCAGGAATTACAGGAATGTCTAAACCTTTTTCTTGTAAAAAAGTTATAACTTCAGCTGTTATTACTGCTAAATCGTATTTTTTCCAGTCAGGTCCAAAGCCTAAGTGTCCACCTGCTAATGGGCCTTCAACTACTACGTAGTCTGGTAAGCGGTTGTATTTTTTTCCGCCTCTTAAAAAAATCTGTAGAGCTCTAGCAGAAGAAACAATAATTCCAATTTTTACATCTCTAAATCTTTTATGCTCACTGATTAAAGAAAGAGTTGATTTATGAAGTCCTGCAGAAAGAGTAATGCCTTCAATGCCAGCATCCATTTGAGCATCTAGTCTTGCTTTTAAAGTCTCTTGGGGGTTTCCCATCTGGAGCTTTTCCATGGTGTTTACAAAAACACCGCCATCGCCTTCTTTAGACTTCATCGTATCTTCGATGTGATTAAATGTGCCTTTATAGGTTCTTTCGTAGTCCCATTTAACTGTAGATTTATCTAAGCTATTTGAGAATTCTTTGAATTCTTTTTGTTTTGAGTTTTGAAGCTTAGTTCCAAACTTTCTATCAGAAACATATGGACCCATAGCATCAGAGATGTGACCTATGCCTCCATTCTTAGCAACCTCAAGAGCAAGCTCTTTAGTTGAGATATCAACACCCATTCCACCTTGCATAATAGGAACGAATTGCTTGTCTCCTAATTTAAGACGAAAATCATCAACTTTTTTCATTAAAAGACTGCCTTGTTTAATTGCGTTTATGCTTAGCCCTTTAGAACAAAGCAAAATAGCTTGTATCACTATCATTATGTAGCGTCAAAGTCGACAATAAAAGTGTGTATATATATACACAGCACCTTGCAGAGTGCTTACTTTAAGCACTTAAAAGCATTCCAGCACTTGACACTGCGTTAATACACTGGCAAATTCCCCTGACTATGAAAAGGACATACCAACCAAGTAAAATAAGTCGCGTTAGAACTCACGGATTCCGTTCCAGAATGGCAACAGCTAATGGAAGAAAGGTAATTAAGAGAAGAAGAGCGAAAGGTAGAAAGCGACTAAGTGTTACCATCCCACAAAAAGGTAGAAGGCGTTAATAAATTAGGTGTAAACAAACGCCTAAGAAAACGTACTGAATACTTAAGAATCCAATCAAAAGGAAATAAAAACAAGAGTAGGTATTTTCTCATTTCTGTAATGGAGAATAATTCTGAGTGCTCAAGAATTGGCGTAACTATCACTAAAAAAATAGATAAACGAGCTGCTAGAAGAAATCGTCTTAGAAGAAGAGTTAAAGAGGTGTTTAGAAAGTTTAACACTAAATTTGAGTATAACGCAGATATCGTTATCGTAGGATTAAAAAGCTCAACTGAAGTAGATTTTTCGCAAGTTAAAAAAGACTTAATTTATCTATTTTACCAATCTTCGCTACTTAAACCATTAAAAAAGTAGGCCATTAAAGAGATAGCTTAAAACAATGAAGTATTTAATTATTTTAATTTGTAAATGCTGGCAAAAATTAATTTCGCCATTCCTTGGAAATAACTGTCGTTATGTTCCTAGTTGTAGTGATTATATGATAGAAAGCATAGCTGAGCATGGTAGTTTTAAAGGCTTAATAAAAGGAATTCGCAGAATTTTAAAATGTAATAGCTTGTTTAAAGGAGGCTTTGATCCGGTAAAGATTCATAGCAATTGCAAGCAAAAAAAAGGTATTAAGACAGCATAAAAAGATAAGTAAAAAATGAACGAAGAAAAAATAAGACACCAAAAAGCAATTGCTCTAATCATATGTATGTTTTTAGGTTTTATGTATCTAGAGACAATTTGGAAGCCGTACTTTTATGGAAAGCCAGTATCGCAAGTTGCAAGCAACTCTGCACAGAAAGATACAGCAAGTAAACTTCAAAGCTCTTCAGGGCAAATCAATTCTCAAGCTACTTCTCAGCAATTAGTAAATGCACAAACTACCGGCGTGGCAAACAACAATGCAGGCTCTAAGTCGTTAGCTACTTCTGGTAAAAATTCTCCACTTGATTCTGATTTAAAAAATAAGATTAAAGTTTTAACTAAAGACTTAAGCGTAGAATTTTCTTTATTAGGTGGAAGGATAACTAAGGCAGAAGTTTTAAATTATAAAAAAGATTTAGAGCAAAACACAGCTCTTGATTTAATCACTCACCAACAAGGTGCTAAGTATCCACTTGGTGTAAAAGTGGGCAAGTTTGATGATGCTTGGATTGATTATGAAGTGCTTAGCCCCTCTTCTCTAAGACAAAATTTAGCAATAGACTTAAGAAACTCTAAAGAAACTACAGTGTTTCTTAAGGGCACTCTAGAAGATGGAAGCACTATAAAGAAGAAAATAACTTTTCAACCTGAAGGCTATCTATTTAAAGTAGAAATTAAAACAGATAGAAATCAGCCTGTATCTACTTACTGGACAAGGTTTGTAGAAGAAGAAAAAGGCTCTAGGCTAGATCCTTATAATTCAGAGGGTTTTGTATGGAGAGAAGAAACTAAAACACAAAGAAGTTCTTTTGGTGACCTAGAACAAGCAAAGGAGCTGGGAAAAACAAATTGGTTAGCAATTGGTGATAAATATTTTACTGCTGCATTAATCTCACCTGCAAACTCTACTATTCGTAATGATAATAAAAATTATTTTGCAGAAATCTCAAATGGAACAAATAATATAAACTTTGAAGTTTTTGCAGGGCCTAAAAATTATAATTTACTTAAAAAGATAGGACATGATTTACATACAAACTTAGATTTTGGATTTTTTGGAATAATAAGTGCTCCGCTATTATCTATTTTACATTTTTTAAATTCTATTTTTAGAAATTATGGTCTAGCAATTGTGGTATTAACAATACTTGTAAGGCTTTCAATGTATCCACTTAACTCAGCTTCTTTTAAGCAGATGAAAGCGATGCAAGACATTAAGCCTGAAATGGATCGCATTAAAGAAAAGATAAAAGATAAACAGCAACAACAAGTTGCAATGATGGAGCTATATAAGAAAAAGGGTGTAAACCCTTTAGGTGGTTGTTTACCCGTAGTTCTTCAAATGCCAATATTTATTGGTCTTTATGCAGCGTTGTATTTATCGGTAGAGCTAAGACATGCGCATTTTGCAGGTTGGATAAATGATTTATCTGCACCTGAGAAATTAATGCTAACAGATGGTTTTGGAATACCTGTGCTTGTTATCTTATTTGTAATTTCTATGATTCTACAACAGTGGAGCACTCCTACAGCAATGGACCCGGCTCAGAAAAAAATGATGTACATTATGCCAGTAGTAATGGGTTTTATGTTTGCAAGTTTTCCTGCAGGATTAACTCTTTATTGGTTAACTAGCAACCTAATTACAGTAGGTCAGCATAAAGCGCTACATTATAGCCACGAAAAAGGAGTGTCTGCTTTTAAGATAACACTTGCAGTTTCTGTGGTTGTATTTTTAATCGCGTTTATTGTAACTCTTTTTTAAACGCACAGAGCTCTCAGAGCAGACAAAGGCACAGAAGATATTACTTGTATTTAGATAGTGAAGATTCTCTGTGTCTTAGAAATCTTTGTGTTCTTTGTGCTAGTAATTTAACTAAATAATCCAATAGGCTTAGTATCCACTAATGGATCAAAAACTTGAGTAGCATCATAACCCGCCCAAGTAAGTAGTTCTGAAAATATTCTTCTACAATCTACTACTGGAACAAATCTATTATTACCTTCTTGTAACTGCGTTGCGGTATTGAGATCCCCCGCAACTCCTCCAGATACTGCCCCGCCCATAACCATTAGATTATTTGCATAACCATGGTCTAGCCCAGCAGTTTCGTTTCCAGGAACTCCGTTCTGCTTAATAGTTCTACCGAATTCAGAGAAAGCAACAATTGCTGTGTTATCCCATTCACCCATTGCTTTTAAGTCTTGTATTAAGCCTCTTAGTCCAGCGTTTATATCTATAAGGTTATTAACATAGACATTGTTGTAATTTGAATGATTATCCCAACCACCTCTTTGTAGGTAGATAAGCTGAGATTTTCCAGATAAATTTTCATCTGTTTTAGAGAATTTAATTATTCTTGCAGTATCTTTGCAATGTCTTGCAAATCTAGTATCAGCAGTAGAGCCTTCTCTTAAGTAGTTACCAACAGTTTCTATGCCACTCATTGATTGAACTAAGCTAACATTTTGATCTGCTAATTTTAAAGACTCGTCATATTTTTTAGCGACTCCAGTTTTATTCCTTATAGCTTTTAATCGATCTTTAATTTCTTCTTTGTATAAATTATCATCACCCCAAGTTGATCTTAGGTCATCACAACTATGCACTGTTGAGTCACAGTCATGTATCGTAAAATCACCGAAGTTTATAGGTTTCTTTAAATAAGTAGATAATGCCTCAGTGACAATTATGCTTTCTCCGTCACTTTCATTTCTATTAAAAGAAAGCTTAGAGCCTGTACCAATGCCAAAAACTTGCCCAGTTTTTAAACCAAACACATCCATTGATTTTCCAATCCAACCGACAGAACCGTCTTTAGTTATTACAATGTCTCCTTTTTCCCATATTTTTTGAGAATATGAATGAGATGCACCAGGATTTGTCTGCATTATCCCAGCGTTTAATATGAGTTTAATTTTCCCTTTTGCTTCAGTTTCTTGCAAATCTCTAAAAGCAGAATGTATACCAACTTGCTCTCCTGTTAAAAGTAGCAAATCATCTAAACTTGGATATAAATCTGGTCTTAGGGTTGATCTAAATAAATCACCATTAGGGTTCGTTCCATAAGCAACAGTTCCATGACCATCCCAACCCCCAATTAAATTAAGAGCGATTATTCTTTTTCCATTTCCAGAGTAGCCACTTGCAAAAGTTAAGTTGGGCTTAAGAAATAGCGAAGCTATTAAACTTGCTGTGCTTCCAATGAAGGTTCTTCTGTTCATGTTTGATACTCCTCCTTAATTTAATTGAAAATTAGTAGTTAAAGTATATTAACCATAGCTACATTGGACAATAATTATATTGTTATTATGTAATACTAGAATATTATAATTTAACTTAAATTACTTGAAAACTGTCGTCTTCAGCTAATAGTTTAAATAATCCAGGTAGTTTTAAGCTTAGGAAATCTTCGAAATTTTCTAGACTTGAATCCCATTTATATTCTACAGTGTCCTCCCCACTTAATCTAGCGTGAGTTATATATTCTAGAAGAATAGCTTTTTCTTCTGCGCTATAATCAAGGCCAAATCTAGTTAAGAAATAATCAAGAGTTTCTTCTGCAGTTGCATCTTCGCTAGGAAGTAAAGAAGACCAGAGTAAGTCACCTTGCTGAACCATTCTATTCGCATTAATTAATAAGTTAGCAATACCGTTGTTTCTTGCTAAAAGCTTATCACCAGATAACCAGTTATAACCTCTACCAATAGAGCCCTCTCTGTTTACTCCACAAATGCCAGACCAACCAAAAATAGAAGGTGGAGACAAAAGGTCTTGACCTGCGTTTTTTGCATCATTAGAAAGAGTAATCACAGTATCGTAATCATAAGCAGAGTTATGATTTTCACGTCTTTTTGATTCTAGTGGGATTCCAGAAGCTCTCATAAATGCTACTTGCGCCTCTATAGGAGCTTTTACACAAGTGTTTTGAGTCTCTCTAGAAAACATTGCTTCTGATTTTAAAATCACTCTTAGAATTTCTTTAATACAATATTGCTTCTCCCTAACGAGTTCACCAAGAGTAGAAATGATTTCTTGATTTGTCTCTGGGCTTACAAGAGTTCTAAATAAAGTAGTGCCTAAGTGTACAGATACTTGGTCGTGCTGAGTAATATAGCCAGCAGCTTGAACATAGTTCATTGCAGCAGTTGCCTCATATGACTTGCCTTTAAAGTATGTATGCTCTTCTGGGTTCATATGATCAACTCTCCAGTAAGTAGGGTCAAACATAGAACTTTTTATATTATTAAAAGAACGTTCAATAATATTAGTTTCACCAGTTTCAGGATTAGTATACTTATAGTCAAAAGTTTTAGTTTGGGTAATTAATCTTAAGCCTGTAAATGCCTTTGAAAAACTAAGAATATCGTCATGTGTGTAGTTAGCTTCTCCTGTTTCTTCACTAAATTCTTTTAAAGTGAATAGCTCTAAAAACTCTCTACCGTAGTTCTCATCAGTATTTACATCTGTGTTAGTATCTAGATTTAAAAATCTTATCATAGAAGTATCTTCAGTAATCTTAATTAACATCTCATTAAAACTACTTAATGAATTTTCTCTTAAAACCTTAAGATAATCTTGTGCCAAGTATGCATCTGTATAGTTGTTTATTAGAATTGCCTGGTTTACAGCAAAGTGGTTATGCATTATTAAAGATATTCTTTCTTGTAGAGGGTTGCCCTTAACCATTTGATGGACCCAAAAATCTTTCATTGAATTAATATAAGGAAGTACTCTATCTGTACTATGTCGTTCAGTTACTTCTTCACCGTCACTATTTATAAATGTAAAATTTGTAGCTAAGGTTCCAGCTCTATTCTCTAACATGTGAGCTTCGGCTTCTGCTTCTAATTCTGTATTTACTCCTTCATCTAATAGCTTGTCGATAAGGGCACTAAGACCATTTTCTTTAGCGTAGTTAAAAGCTTCTTCATCATAGCCAAAGCCTATTTTTGCTAGTAAGTGTGTAGTTTCAGTTTCAGTTAATTCATCTCTAAATGGGCTTAGAGAGTTTATGTTTCCACTGAATTCTTCATCGAAATTATTGTTTACGTCATCACAAGCATCTCCTAGTAAGTCGTTATCTATGTCTTCTTGGTTATTTGCTATCTCAGGACAATTATCTAATGCAGTATCATCTGCAAGATATCCTAAGGGAGCAGTATCTCCTGTGCATATTCCATCAACTTTTTCTTCTTGGTCTTTAAATCCATCTAGGTCTTTATCTGCATACCATTCGTTGTTGAATTTAGTAGCATCTAAATCATTACAATCAAGACTTGCTATTACAGAATCACTATCTCTATCATCGTCACAAGCGTCTCCTAAATTATCTGAATCAAGATCACTTTGAGAAGAGTTAGCGATTTCAGGGCAGTTATCATTTCTATTATTTACGCCGTCTCCATCTTCATCGTTATTTCCAGCAAAACTTCCGCCATAATTCTCAGCATTAGTAAATAGAGGAGTTGGAGTAACATAAAGAACTTCACTACCTTTCATGTAAACTCTTAAAAGCTGACCAGTAAATTCATTTATTTCCCTTGTGCCGTAGAATATACTCATACCAACACTATCTTTAGAAATAGTATTATGAAGAGATAAATCAACGCTACTTTTTGATGGTATAAAAACTTGGTCGTTTACTACAGTATTACCAGCCTGATCTATTACCTTGTGAGCATGAGTTTGATTAACATCTTCTGTGTTACTAAGTTTTAAAAAATTAGCAGCGTTTAAATATTTATTTATTGAACTAACAATAACTTCGCCATCATTTAATCTCTTTGGTTCTTTTGCGATGTCTATATATGACCAAACTAATTCTCCTGAAGAATCTTTTCCATAAAAAGAACTTTTAAGAATAAAAAGCTCTCCTGAATTTTCAGTCTCTGCATAAATAGAACCTACTCTACCAATGTTCGTTGGATCTAGAATTGGGTTAATGTAAATTTTTTCTAAAGTAGTACCAGCTTTAATAGTAGTGTAATTATTACTTTCTCTAAGTATTTCACCGCTAGCACCTCTTATGGAAAACTTAATGCTAATATCTTCTTCAAATGGATTTCCAACTGTTACATAGTTTTGAGCGTTAGCCGTTGTTGAAATTTGTATTTTTGTTCTGTCTATTCCAGTAGTATTTTGATTAGCTAGTCCAAAAATATAAGCATCAGTATCACTTGAAGTATCTTTTAAATATTTACTTAAGTATGAAAAATATTCTCCAGAGATAATATCAATTTTATACATTCCAGATGAGACTGAAAGTTCATGTAGTGCGTGATCTCTTCTTTTCTTTGGTAAAAGAGTAAAGTTCTGAACTTCTCTGTTTCCAGATTCCATAATAGTAAGAGAGTATTCCAAAACTTCTGTATCAGATGGATTGGTAATAGATAACCAGTTAAATGTTTGATAGTTTTGATTAGAAAGATCTCTTGAATCAAAGAAACCATAAGTAGCTTCAGAGCTAGAAAATTTTGCAGGAACTGTATATGCATATTCAACATCTTGGTTTTGATCGAATCTGTAAAAAGCAGTTAGGCAAGCTAGATTTTCTATATTACTATTTTGATTAGCGCTTGTTATTGAGTAAGAACCAAAATCGTCCTTTATTCCGTTTCCAAGGCTGTCTACGAAGTTTCCAATTAAAATATGATTTGAACCCTTTGCAGCGATATTAAATGTCTCTTGCTTAACAAAGTCACCATTACCTCTGTTAGCTGAAATGTTAAATGAACCAGGGGTTTCACTGTGATACATGCACTCTACTACTTGTAGGTGGTCATTATATGAATTCCAAGCTCCTGTTATAGAATCTGTAGTCCCAGAAAGACTTTGCGCAAAGGAATATGGAGCAAATGTAATTGAAACTACGATAAGATATAGTAAAGACCTAAGTGAAAACATTTTAAAACCCCAAAAAAATTTAAAAGAACCGTTTGTTATTACTAATTATAACATTTATGTAACAAAATTTTAATAAAATATTTTAATTATGTAATAAAAAAACGAAAGTTTTTTTTTAATTATTACTAATTCGATCTAAAAAAAACAGCTAGAAAAAAAAACAAAAATTTTTCTTACCGCAGCTTTAAAACACCTTAAGTAGAAATCTGTTTTTAATAGTTCGAATTAAAGTGAAACAGAGGTTAAAATAGAAAGCGGTTTATACGCCGATATCTCTAAATTTCTCAGGAGACTCTTCTAAGTCTAATAATGCAACATATTCTGGCTCTATAAACTTAGGAATTAACATCCTAACAGGAACTAAAAGAGCAACAAAGAAGGGAAACAAGATACCAAATGAGCTTTCTTTGATTATCCAAAGGGCCGCAAGACATGCAAATTGAATTCCTGTAAACATATGCTTTTTTCTAGCTGGCACAGCTCTAAAGTGATGCGTAGGTTCTAGTAGTTCTGGGTCAATAAACCACATCCTTAATCTTTGAACGAATTGGTTACCGCCAGAAAGTATCGCTATACCCATGTAGAAGAACATTCCATATAATACAGCCATAGGGATAAGCTTTAGTAAATAAAGAGCGAATAAGCAGCAAGAAAGTAATAAGTTAACTCCTAAATTAGAAAGCCTATTTTCAATAGTTCTTACTATTTTCTGGTCTTTAACAATGCTTAAGCTTCTTACATGATTAATACAAACTGCGGTTGAGGCAACAAGCCAGGGAAGTCCAAAACAACTACAAGCACCAATTAGTAATCCTACTATAAAAATATCCCAATGAAATGAATCTCCCTTTTTTAATTTGTGGTCTGGACTACCTACGAGTCTTGCTACTACATTTTGATTAATCCAAATTAAGATACTAAGAAAAATCGCCGGAACAGCAGCACCAAAATAAATCCAGCTTGGAACAGTAAAAGGATCTAGTAGCCAAGCACGATCCATAGTTGTTTTAATGCTATCAGGAACATTTAGAGTTTGAATTTTTACATCCACAAAAGATAAAGAAACATAAGTCATTAGCCCAATAGCGATTGCCGGGCCAAAATCACTTAAGAACTCTCTAACTGTATTTCTTAAATAAGGAGTTTTTCTAACACGTGATAATACATAACCTATAATAAAAGTTCCTAGTGCTAATAATAAAGATAAAAGCCCAGCGTCAGTTGGCATACTAGAGTTAGATAAATCACCAATTGTATTCTCAATAGCTTTGCCGATGTAGATAAGGGCTATTAAAGTTGCAAAAGTTTCATCTGTGAACCTAGTGAAATACTTCATGAGCTTGCTAACATTAAAAATTGCAGAAGTGCAAAGAATAAGCATTGTCCACATGCCAACCCAGAAAAATGTGCCTAAAAAGGGTAGTTCAAAGTGTTTACAGAGTTGATAGAGTAAACCAATAAAAATAGTATTTGGCCCAGTTGAGCCAAGTATGATTAATGGCTGACCCCCAAGAAAAGTCCAAATTAGCCCGCAAGCTATTGTTGAAATTAAAGTTTCAACTACACCAATATGCCCTTCTGTTAGCGTATCTACTAATGCACCAAAAGCTACCGCTGGAGCAGCACAGGCAAAAAACATAAATAGAATTGATGCTAATACTTTTACATTTAATCCAGAGCGAAAATCATCAATCCAAAATTTTGATTTTCTAGAAAAATCATTTTTAATTCCACTAAAAATGCCAGATATTTCAGCTTCTTTTTTATTATCAAGGTCAAAGTTAACAGCTTTATCTAAACCTTCTTGATACAGATTTATTAGACCTTCTTTATTCTTTTCTTCTGCAGCACGTTCTCTAAACCATTTATAGTGCATAAGTTGAAAAAATTCAGCTACGCTAGAGATAAATGGATGTGTTTTAGTTTCAGAAAGAAGTATCCAAGCAAAACGTGTTGGTATTTCTTCAGAATCAAAATTAAAAGGTTTTTTGAATCTAACTAAAACTTGAACGGAATTTTTTAAGTCTTTAACTGTTTTATTAAGTAAGGCTACACTATATTCTACTGTAGTTGGGCCTTTTGCGATAACTGTGTTTAGAGCATCTTTAATTAAATTTTTTTGTTCATTATCGAATAACTCATTATCAAGTTTTTTTATTATTGGCTCAATTACATCATGCAAGTCTTCTGTTTCTACATCTAATATGAAAAGAGTTTTTTCCCAATGTGAGCCTCTAATTATTTTTGTAGCGACTAAATTTGATTTTTTATTTTGGTAGATATTTGGCATGACTTTTATAGGCTATAACGTTGGCTAAAGTATCGCAATAGTTTATAAAATAGCCTATGGAGACAATCTTTGCCCCTTTATGTGGTCCTAGTTCAGGTAGCGTTCAGATCATTAGAGTTAGTGGTTCTCGTTCTAGAGAAATATTAGAGCATTTAATAGAAAATCCTATTGAAGTTATTTCTAATCCTAGAAAATTATTTTTAAAAAATATTAGAAACTCAAATGAAACAATTGACCAAGCATTAGTCGTTTTTTTTGAAACCCCAAATTCTTATACAGGAGAAGATGTAATTGAGATTAATATTCATGCATCAACAGTAATAGAAAAAGAACTATATGACTTATTAATAAAATATGGAGCAAGACCAGCTGAGCCAGGAGAATTCACTAAAAGAGCTTTTTTAAATGGTCAGATGGATTTAATTCAAGCTGAGGCTGTAGCAGATTTAATAAATTCAAAAACTAAAGAACAAGCTAGATTGGCTAAACAGCAGTTAACTGGAAAGCTCTCTAGTTTAGTTGATAGTGTTGCAGAACCACTAAGAGATTTCTTAGCAATAATAGAAGCACATATTGATTTTCCTGAAGAAGGAATAGAGGAGCAAACTTTTAATCAGTGGAAAGAAGTAATTGCTCCAATAAGTAAAAAACTTAAATCTCTTTTAGCCACGTATAGTTCAGGAAGAATAACGAAAGAAGGAGCTCAGGTGGTTCTTTGCGGGATTCCTAATGTTGGGAAATCAAGTTTATTAAATGCTTTAGCAAAAGAAGATAGAGCAATTGTGACTGAAATTGCAGGAACAACAACTGATAGCATAGAGCAATTAATTAATTTAAACGGCTTTGTAGTTTCATTATGGGACACTGCTGGTTTAGAAGACGAGTTTGCTCAAAAAACTAGAGAAATAGAAAAAATAGAAAAACTAGGCATAGAAAAAAGTTGGGAAAGAGTCAGGCAATCTGATTTGATACTTTTTGTTCTTGATCTCACTCAAGAACTAGATAGCCAGCTTAAGCTATTAGAAAAAGTTAAGTCTATCAGTGAAGTCTTAGTTCTTATTAATAAGTCAGATTTAATACAGAATGTCTCTAATCAGCTACCTGATAATTTTTTAGATAAATATATATTAACGAGTACAAAAGAAGATTTAAATCTCTTAGAAAAGGAAATTATCAATACACTGGGTTTAAATCCTAATTCTGAACTTGTTTTAATAACGAATAAAAGACACGAGGATGCTGTTAAAAAAGCAGATGAGTGTATTGATAATGCAAAAGGCTTGCTTAACTCCTCTAATGAAAGCATTGATTTACTTGCTTTAGAAGTTCGCTCAGCTTTAGGAGAGTTAAGTGAGTTAGTTGGAGTAACTCCTAATGAAGATATTTTAGGTAGAATTTTTTCTAAATTTTGTATAGGGAAGTAGCTTAGTAGATAGCCTAATCTAGTCTTTTTTAAACTCGCCTTCATACATTATAGAGTTATCAATTCTAATTTCTGCGCTAGAACCGATAGTAAGATCGAGATTGGAATCTTGGAGTTTTAAATAATTTTTGCCAAAACCATTTTTAGATAAAACATCACCT
>CAYOZL010000056.1:0-14839 GCA_964408435.1 uncultured Bdellovibrionales bacterium
AATCATAAATTAGATTTTGTAATGTTTGGAGGTTGGTATTCGAATGGAGCGAGAGGTAGCAACCCTGAAGTTAATCCTCGTCCGAATACAATTAGATACTTGGACGACGTAGCAGTAAGCACAGAAAGAATCGGTTGCAGCAACCACTTACTAATGAACTAGTTAGGTAAAAAACTTAATTTAACAATTTTTGAATACACTTGTTAATAATCACTTAGTAATAATAGAGCTAAGAGTTAAGTCCTAAAATAGATTGCTTAGAAGCTAGCCTCGTAGATCTTTATTTTCAGATTACGAATACAAGCTCTTTTAATACAAGTTTTAAAACTGGTCTTTTAAAATAGTTAAAATAATAGTAAGCTTACATATAATTTATTGGTGTCAATTATATGAATTTTTTAAAAAAGATATTTTTTCTATTACCACAACCACTAACTCTATTTTTAAAAAAAATTTATTATAAAAAAGTAATTTCAAATTTTGATTTCAAAAAAGAAGAAAACCTCTCAGCTGTTGGCAGTTTAATTAAAAAAGGTGATTTCGTAATCGACATTGGAGCGAATTTTGGTGTCTATACCAGTTACTTGTCAAAAAAAGTAGGAGAAAAAGGTAAGGTACTTTCTGTTGAACCTATTCCAAGCACATTCTCAGTTTTACAATATTTAATTAAAAATTTAAAAATGAATAATGTTACAGCATTACAATTTGCTATTTCTAATAAGGAAGAAAAAGTATTTATGGAAGTGCCAAACTACGAAGGAGGAGGTGGGTTAAACTTCTACAGAGCAAAAATTACTAATAACTCATCTAAAGATTCTTTTTCAATTGATTCAACTACTCTAGATAAAATTCTTTTAAATCATAAAGAAATTCCTAGCTTCATTAAAATAGATGTTGAGGGTGTAGAGTTAGATGTAATTAAAGGTGCTAGTAAAACTTTAGAGTCTAAAAATACTTCTTTTCTAATAGAAGTCAGTGAAGACCCTGATAAAGATGGCTCTGAAGCTCATAAATTATTTAAAATTTTTGATAATGCAGGCTACAACCCTTATATTTTTGAAAACAATAATTTTAGGTTAAGGACTAAAGGAGAGAAGCAAATTGACTATTTCTTTATTAAAAATCCTCCTCAATAATGACAATATCTAAATTTTTAAAGCCTTTCCTTTAATATGCTTATCAAATATACTAAGTATCAAAGAATATACATCACTAGCTAAAAGACTATAGTAAAGCATTAGGTGCTATGAAAAACATAACAGATAAAAAAAAAATACTTTTTATTATTGGAGGACCAGCTCCTCCAGGCTCATGTAAAGCAGATAATAAATTTTATTTTCTATCTAAAGAATTATCTGGTTTTGCAATTGGCTCAACTTGGCCAGAAAAAGAAGATAGCAAAAGCTACATTGAATCAATTCAAGATACTTTTGGAGATTTTGAATACCAAGCTTTTAAATACTCAACTTTCCCTTCAATAATAAGAAATATAATCCATATCTATAAGCTAACAACAATGAGTTCTAAAATTATTAGAACTAATAAAATTGACCTCATTGTGTGTTATGGCTTCCTAGCTACTGGAATCTCAGCATCTATTTTATCTTTCATATATAAACTACCTTTAGTAGTGCAAGTACCTGGACTACCTCACAAAGCATTGAATTATGGTAAAAATAAATTAAAATTTTTAAATAAAATACTACTGAAGATATCAGTTAATTTAACCTTACTAAGAACAAAAGCTTTGCTACTTCTTTTTAAAGGGCAAATGGATGAAATCGCAGACTTTAAAAACAAAAAAGTTTTTATCTTTGGAGATTTCGCACCAATTTCAATGCTGAAAAATAAAAAAATAGATGAAAACATAATTTCATTTATAGGATATCCATGGGAATTAAAAGGAGTTGATATACTAATTGAAGCTTTTAAATTAATTCAAAAAAAACATCCTGACACTAGATTAAAAATAGCAGGTCATTGTCCTGATAGAAGTAAGTATGAAGAACAAATAAAAGGTTATGAGGATAAAGTCGAGTTTTTTAAAGGATTAGAAAGAAAAGAATGTATAAATTTTATTGAATCAACTAGATTTTTTGTACTCCCGTCAAGAACAGAAGGCATGGGGAGAGTTTTACTTGAATCAATGGCAGCTCAAAAAACAGTAATTGCTTCAAATGTTGATGGTATTCCACATTACTTAGAAGATAATAAAACTGGTTTATTGTTTGAATCTGAAAATATTGTTGATCTTGCTGAAAAACTAGAAGTAGTGATTTCAAATCCAAGCCTTGCTGATCAGTTAGCTCTTAATGCCAGAAAAAATATTTTGGCCAAACATACAGAAGAGCATTTTGCTAAAAACTTCTCTTCTATGGTTAACGAAATTTTAAAAGATGAATTATAAAAACAACACGGAAAAAGACGACTCAATACCAAACTTAATACTTAAACATTATTGTAATAAAGCTTCATAATATAAATGAATTATTTTATATCTGTAATTATAATTTGCTACAACGAAGAGTCGTATATAGACAAATGTCTAAATTCTCTAGTTAATCAAAATTACAATAAATCAGATTATGAAATGATACTAATAGACAACGGTTCAACTGATAAATCAGTACAAATTGCCAAAAAATTCATCAAAACAATTCATATTAAACCTAAACTTGGCTTAGGAGAAATGAGAAACTATGGCGCTGAACAAGCAAAAGGTGAAGTATTAGTTTTTCTTGATGGAGATTCTGAACCTGATCAAGATTGGTTAAAAAATATTAACGCTCTTTACTCTCAAAACCCTAACATAATCACTGGAGCACAATGTCTACAATCAGAAGAAGCAGGTTGGATACCTAAATCTTGGTTCTTTCTAAATACGACAGAAAGAGAAAAAGTTCCGGAGCTTTGTGCAAACAATTTTTTTATTTCTAAAAAAATATTTACTAATAGTGGGGGCTTCGACACTCATCTTACCTCTGGCGAAGATGCAGAATTATTTGCAAGGCTTAGAAAAGATTTCGAAATTTACCAAGACTCTAAATTAAAAGTAGTACACCATAGAGACCCTAACGATCTAAAAACTTTTTTCAAAAGAGAGATATGGCATGGTCTTGGAGCGCTAGGATCATTTAAAATTAAAAAATTTGATAAACCTCTTATTGCCACTACTTGCTATCTCTTTTCCATTATTATTCTACTTATTAGCTTAGTTTTGAGCTTAGCATATTCATATAACGTCTTAGCTTTAATGAGCTTTCTATCATTAAACCTTATTGTATTAGCTACTCTAGTATATCGAAAAAAATATATCCTAAACATAGAGCATGCAACAAAACTCTTCATATTATACCATGTATATTTCTTAGCTAGATCGATAGCTCTAATAATATTATTGTTTAAATTTAAACATAAATACTATAAGGACAATAAAAATTAACAAAACTTTAGAAAATGAAAAATAAAAAAGATGAATCAATCTTAAGCATACTAAAATCGAATAAAGGCTTTAAAAAACCAAACGATTGGATTGATTATGCCAAAAAGCATAGTTTCAAACTTGTACCTGCTACAGAACTAAAGAATTGCCCAAGTTGCAAAAGTAAAGAATATTCAAAATTTGCACAATATGTATACTACTCAAATCTAGTCTCAATTCTATATTGTAAAAATTGTTTCCTCTATTTTTCTAATACTAGACTAAATGACGATATAATTAGCGAACATTTTGAAAATGCTTATAAAGATGAAGAGTATTTTATAAAAAGCAGAAGAAGAATATTTAAACAAATTTCTAATCTTGTTTGCAATAATTCTAAAGACGGTAGCACCGTATTAGATATAGGCGGAGCAAAAGGACATCAATTAGATTTAATCAGAAAAGACAACTCTAAACTAAAGCTCACTCTTAATGATTTCTCACTTAAGGCTTGTGATTACGCTAGCAAGAATTTTGGCTTATCTACTATCCATGGCGATATTAAAGCAATTAAAGACTCTAATAAAACTTACGACACTCTTATACTTTCAGATGTTATTTACTATGAACCTAAATTAGAGCTACTTTGGGAAACTTTGCCTAAATTAGTTAACACAAATGGTAAAATAATTTTTAGAATACCTAACCTACTTTTCCACATAAAACTACATCAGAAAATTTTTGAATTAAGATCCAATAAAATGGAAAAAGAATTACAATCAAAAATTAAGTTTTTAAACCCTGAACATTTATATGTTTTTTCAAATAAGTATATGCGAAAGAAACTTAAAGAATTAGGATTCAACTCAATTAAGATACTACCATCTGAATTGCTAGGTAATAGCTTTAGTAGTAAAGCGCTCTATTATCTTAGCAAAAGCGTATATTACTTAACGTTTAAAAAAATTATTATTAGCCCAAGTGTTATTTGTATTGCTAAAAAAGGATGAATTAAAAAACTGTACTGTATAGAAACTAACTCACTTCTCCTAGCTCATCTATTTCAGCTTTAAATCTATAGAAGAAATTATCTAGCTTAAGAGCATAATAATAAATAGCTAAAGAAAGAGAGAATAATAACCAAAAAGTTGGATAGAAAGCTACTGATACTGCCAGTGAAGCTGCTAAAGCACCTAATAAACTCGCAATCATTGCAGTAATTGCTGAACTTAAAAATTGTATTTCTTTATCTAGATAATTAAATAAAGTCATATTCTTCTGATCAACCTCCTCACCATTATTTTTACTTCTTCCAAGCTTAAGACTTAAAGACTTCATTTCAATAGTTAACTTTTTAAATTTCTTTTTAACTGAAAATAGTTGTTTAAAGCTTTGATACAAAAAAACAAATATAAATAAAATACCCCATATACCCATGTCTCCAAGTATTTGAAAGAATGCACTATGAGCTTCTCTACCTACTAAACTTTTCCTAGTTACTCCACTACCAGCTTCTTGATAATTACCATAATTCCATTTTGAATTACCAAGCCCTACTCCCATTACTGTATTTTTGGGATCTTTCCACATCCTAATAACCATTTCCCAAGTTCTAATTCTCTCATCAATAGTACCTTCATCCTTAGCATTTAAGTCAGTACCAATAGACTCTATCTCTTCATAATATTTTTCAGGAACAAAAGGTAAGCTAACGAGAGTTACAAAAAAAGCAGTAAAAATCCATTTAATTTTTTTTCTAGATAAGAGGAACTGAAATAAAATCAGCACTGCAAATCCTATAAACCCACCTCTTGATTTAGTAGCAACGACTCCCAGTATACATAAGATACCTGCAAACATACCAAAAGATTTACTGATAAATTTCTTATTTGTCACTGCGTGTGTAAAACAAAATGGAATAATCGCAATTAATACAAAACATAAATCATTCTCATCGCCTAGATGTCCACCTGGTCCAAAACCAGAGTGAGTTATTCCCCATGCAGAAAGCATAAAACCAGAGACAACCAAAAACTTAATTATTTTCCTTAGATTGATCCCATACTGACATCCATAGGTTATTGGAATCATCATACTAAAAAAATATATCGCCATATCTCTTAAAGTAGAAAACTGCCATGCATCATTAACAACAAAATCTTGAATTATAAAAAAGCCAAATAAAAGCCTTATTAGTTCTACTACTAGAAACACTGCGAAAAGTTTATACTGAGTTGACCATTTATTTGAGAGCAATCCACCGGCAAAAAAGGCAGTAATAATTGCAGAAATTATTGGCACTTTAATCTTCCCTAAAGCAGAGAGCCCACTAAAATCATGTAGCCTAGTGAAATTAAATGCTAAATTAAATATTAAAAGCCCAATTATTGTTCCTGAAATGTTCTTAGGACTAAGTAAAGTAAAGAACTCCTTGGATAAATCTTTTTCTGCTAACTGTCTGTTCATAAATTAATTATAAATAATAGATACAATAAGTGTATTAAGAATCACCCACTAGCTGCAAGCACTTATCAAAGTGTTTTTGCCAATCACTATTAAAAGCAGCTTTGTAGTCATTGATTTTACTTTTTAATTCTTTTTCTCTCTTAAAAAACCCTTTCAAAGAAAGTTTAATAGATTCAACATCTACTTTTGAATAAACAAAACCATTTTTGAAAGTTTGCCTATTAATTTCCGTATCACTGATCATGCCAGGCACTCCCACTGCTAATGTTTCATATGCTCCACAAACAAGTAAATTATCTTCAGTTGTTAAATCAACATTCAAATTAGAATGTGAGATATAATTTTCAAACTCTTCAATATCTAAAAAATCAGTAAAAACCATAGACTCAGACTCATAATTTAAAAGTTCTTTTGCTTTTGATTTTTTACCAGTAATAAAGAATTTACATTTATCAGTGTAGGACTCTGCTGCTTTAATAAAAGCTTCAATAGGCTCATCTTTAGCAAAAGAAGAAATTAAAATAATATTTTGTTTAGTATTAGAGAAGGCTTTTGGTTTTTCTTTTTTTTCTATCATCTTGGGCAATTTATCAGGCAGTATCAATACTTTTTTTGATTCTACTGGCAAAGATTTTGCAAAGCCTACATTTGTAAGAATAATAAAATCGCATTTATCTAAGATATATTTTGTAAAAGACTTCACAATGAAGTTAGAGTCCTCTAGATATCTTATTATATAATTATGAGCATCTACAACTAAAGTGTAATTAAAAAGAGACTTAAAAATTGCACATAAAACACATAAGACTATTGATGGACACTGAACAAAAACAATTTTTGGCCTATTAAACAATAGTGCAACTGTTTTAATAGAAGACTTTAAGTAACGTATAATTTTATTCTCCCTAGAGTAATCTAAGGGGAAATAATTACATTTAAAAGCAGAAGCCAACTCTACATTTCGACGTTGAGTCTCCCAAGTAATCCAATATAAATCGTTCTCTTTTTTCACTTAATAATTTGTAGTTCATTATCTAGTGAATAGCAAAATTAATAAAAGCATATTTTGCTATTGTAGATCATTTAAGATAAATTAAGCACCTGTAATGCCTAATACTAAAAAAAACCTAAAAGACATTGACCCAGAATCATGGATCAACGATTTTGGTGATGATCTCTACAGATTTGCACTCTCAAAACTAAGAAACGAATCACAAGCAGAAGATTTCGTACAGGAAACATTCATGACTGCTTTTAAAAAACTTGATTCTTTCGAAGGTCGCTCAAGTATTAAAACATGGCTTTTCACAATTATAAAGAATAAAATAATAGATTACTACAGAAGTTCAAGATACAAACTACAAGATAGCAATAACGCTACTCTTGAAGAAACTTTAGAAATAAATAGCTTTAATCATTTCGGTATTTGGAAAACATACGTTACCGACTGGTCTAGCGACCCGCATTTAAATTTAGAGAATAAAGATTTCCAAAAAGCTCTATTAACTTGCATTGAAAAACTACCTGAAAAACACCAAAAAGCTTTCACAATGAGATTTATTGAAGAGTTAGAGACTAAAGACATTTGTAAAGCTCTTAATATTACTTCGTCTAATTATTGGATGATTTTGTATCGTAGTAGAATGGCTCTAAGAGATTGCCTTGAGAAAAACTGGACAAAAAGCAAATAATATAAGCGCAAAATAAATATAAAAAAAACTATGACTAAGAAAAAAAACCTCTTTAATAATTTATTCTACAAGTTCTCTTGTCAACACTACTCTGAGCTAGCTAGCAAGTCTCTAGATACTGGCTTATCGGCTAGAGAATCCTTTCTTCTTAAGCTACACCATGTTCTTTGCCTACTTTGTAGAAGATGCAAAGCTCAAATTGAAAGAATTGAAAACACTTGCTGCTCTATGGCAAAAGAAAATAAGCTTATTCCAAACTCAGACTCAATTAAGCTTAGTCAAGAGTGTAAGGACAAGATTAAACAGAAGATATGCTAAAGCTATAAATATAACTCATGACTAGCATATGAAACTACTAATAATTAGCGATACAATCCCTGCAAGTAGTAAAAGCTCAGGTAGCAATAGAATATATAATTTGGTTAAAAACTTAAACCCAAGTATTAAATCCTACCTGTGTTATTTTGAAAACTCTAAGCAAGAAAACCTCGAAATTTATGAATCCTATAGATTAATTAATGACAAAACTGACTCAGCTAATTGGCTTAATACTAAAATTCACAAATATCTAGCAATCCCACATTTCATTCTAAAGCATAAACAACCTGAGTTACTTAAAAAAAGAAAAGAGCAAATCAAAAAGTACATAAATAAAGTAAAACCTGATGCAATATTGATAAATGGAATTACTTGTTTTCAATATATTGAAAAAAACAGCTTACCTATTATTACTGATTTTTGTGACTGTATAAGCCTACGGTATAAAAGGGAAAGCAATATAGAGAGTGGCTACATAAGTAAACTTAAGCTTAAAGTAGAATCCTTCTCTATCAAAGACTACGAAAGAAAGGTATTAGAAAAAAGCTCTCTCTCTATTGCAATTTCAGATCTAGATCTTTTTGAACTAAAAAAAATCTATTCTAAAAGTAACTTAAAAAAAATAGGTCTCGGAGTAGATTTTAATTACTTCAAAGCTATTGAAACTTCAAAAACAGAAAAACAAATTATTTTTACAGGGGTAATGGCTTACGAACCTAATGATGATGCAGCAAGATATTTCAGTAAGGAAGTATTTCCTCTAATCTTAGAAAAACATCCTCAAGCTAAATTTATAATTGTTGGTTCAAACCCTACCAAAGAATTACTTGAGCTAAATTCAACAAACATTAAAGTTACAGGCTTCGTAGATGATATCAGGGACTATATTAACAAGTCTGATATATTTGTTTCCCCACTTAGATTCGGAACAGGTGTTAAGAATAAAATTCTTAACGCTTGGGCAATGAGAATTCCTGTAATTGCTACTGACATTAGCCTTGAAGGAATAAAAGCTACTGAAAGAATCCACTATTTAAGAGCTAACTCTACTGATGAATTTATTAAACAAATAAATAAACTATTTGATGATAAAGAATTAAAAGCAGAATTAACTAAAGCTGGGTATGGATACGTAACTAAAAATCATGGCTGGGAAGCAGAGTCTAGAAAACTAAGTAAATGCTTAATGAAATTAATTCAAAAAGCTTAAGCTTTTTGAAAGTCGAATTTTCCAAGTATCTTGGTTTCTTCAGTATCTTGATAATACATTCCAAAATCTTTCTCTTTAAAATTAGCTTTTTTGCTTAACACAGCTTCAGAGCTAGCAACTTCAGCTATTAATGATGACTTAGAAGTTACAGCGACTAAACGCTTTTGCTTAACTGGAATACCAGTTAATGGGTTAATTATATGCCCTAATTTTTTTTCAGAAATTTGAAAAGATTCTCCAAAAGCTGATGAAGCAGATGCTGCTTGGTCTTTCAGACTAAGAATTCCTTTTGCACTTTGATTAGGAAATTGAAGGGCAACTTTCCAATGATCTTGCCCCTTAGGACTTCCATGAGCATAAATTGTGCTATGACCAAAATTAATCAAAGCTGAATTTATCGAGTATTTATTAAGCAAGTTTTTAATCTTTTCAACTGCATAGCCTTTTCCTATTCCACCAGTAGCAATGCTCGCTTTTTTATCACTAAGGTAATAATCTTCACCCTGATTATCAATGGTATTTGTTGTAGAAAGCTCTTTTGCTTTTGCTATTTCAATGTCACTTGGAAAAACACCCTTAGAACTTGCTTCTTTCCAAAGTTTAATTAATGGCATTACAGAGATGTTGAATTTATTCTCTGTTTGATTTTGAAATTGTCTACCATACTCTAGAACTTCTTTCGTATGCTTAGAAATTCTAATTTTTTCACCTAAGTTGAGCTTACTGATTTCACTTGTATTTTTATGATTACTAAGTAAGTGGTCTAGTTTATCAGCTAGCTCAAATGCCTCGTTAAAGAATTTATTCGTTTTTTCTTTATCTTGGTCAAATACGCGAATATCTAGGATAGTGCCCATCACGTATCTAGCTTGTTTATGTAGAGTTCCCTCTATTTCGTTCTCACTAGCAAAAGCATTCTTAATTTCAACAGGAGCAAATCGAGCTAAACCAGCAATAAACAATGCTTGCTTAAGTGCCTGCTTGCAAAACTTTCTTCTATCAATCTGCTTGATGTGATTTTGCTTAGTATTTAGATCGGACATTTCTTCTCTGCACTACTAGCATTATTTTTTTTATTCTTCTTAGTTCTATTTGTATCAGTATAGGCACTAGGCATTTTAGTAATTAATGCATACGAGGCTATTAGCATTAAAACTAATAATGATAATTCTAAGCTTATAAAAGAAAACATTTTCAAATAAGCAAAGTCAGGACTAACAAATCTAATTAACCAACTTGATGCCTCATTTAATATCGCACTTGAGAATGAAGCGATAATTAACCATGCTTTTGTAAATGGTTTTAAAGGAACAAAAAGAAGCAAATGGGTTAATGTTAACATTAAAATACCCATTGAAAACAAATGAAAATGACTTATCTCTAATAAGCTTTGATAGCTTCTTGGTTGCAGGAATTTCTTTTCTGAGCCTATGTAATAATCAACTATCGATTGATAATCTAGAGACATTTTATGGAAAAAAAGTAATCCGATAGAAATCCAGAATAAAAAGATATAACCTAGAAATAAAAGAATAATTAGCTTTAATAAACTGTTCTTAGTCCACTCACCTGAAATTACGAATCTCATTTATATTAGAAAATACCTATATTAATCTTTAAGCTTTTTTAACTTACTATTTATTTATCTACAGCTAGTTGCTCAGAAAATGTATCATATACTGCCAAGACTTTCCTAACACCTGCACTAACTGCATTTACACTCAATGAGGACCCTAATATACCTGCAATATCACCACCAGGCCTAATTGGCTCTCTAATACTTTTGCCTTTAAACTGCTCAAACCAATTATCAGTAGGTAAATAATCTAAAGGCTCATGAAATGCTAAGATTAAAGTCGTTTTTACGCTTCCATCAGGATTAAGCACTACCATGTATGTTTGAGGGTAAGTTCTTACTACATTTGAACCAATGGAAGCATAACCAGCTATTACTCCATTTTTATAACCAACAAAAAATGTGAAAAGTCCTGATTCAATTTTAGAACGGGATAGTTCTTGAAGATGCTTAAGATTAGAGTTTTGTATAAATAAAGTTTTAGTCTTAACTTCATCAGCATCAGGAAAAGCAACTTTCATCGCTTCATCTTGAGCATAGAAAACTTCAGCATTAGCTACACTAATAACATGGCTAATACTGAAGAGAAAACTAAGGACTAAAACTTTAATTAGTTTTATTAAATTAAAAAACATACCCTATTCCAAATGCCACCTCATCAGCATCAGCGCCCTCGCCTGGGCTAGAAAAGTTTCTGTAATCTAACTTCAGCACAACATTATTAACTGGCTTGTATGTAAGTCCTAGAGTAAGAATATTTTGATCTGATGAAGCACTCTTAGTGAATCCTTCAGCAACATCATTTTGAACATCCAAAGATTCATATCTTACAAAAGGAGCTAAGTAATGATTAGACTGAGGAAGAATATCAGGTAAAATATTATATGCAGCTTCTACATACCAACCAAACTGCTCTTCACCGATAACTTCATCTAATGCCACATTTAAAGCCTCAGTATCATTTACCTTAGTTACAACTCCTAAGGCTCTAAACTCAAACTGTCTAAACTTGTATTCTGCATGAACATCAACAATAGAAGTGAATGCGTCAATACCTTCATCGTCGAATTCATCCTGCGCTGAATCACCAAAGAAAATTGATGCCCCAAATAAAGAGCCAGGTATCGCCTGAGGTCTATAATCAAGTCTTCCAGAAAATGCCACGTCCTCAAACAAGGCTCTGTTTCCACTTTGTCTACCACCACGAATACCTGAAGTACTAAACCTGCTCGCTCTTAATGCATTAAGTACGTAAGCCCTATATTCTAGCTCTTCCCCTAAGTTTCCAAAAATTCCTAAACCATTTTCTCTAAATGTAGTTGGAATGATTCTTTGCTCAACTTCTGGTCTAACAACTCCATGAAAAAAAACTGGTTCATGTATTTCGTTAATAAAACCAAGCGGCGCTAAAACTAAACCAACTCTGGCATTAAAAGACTCGTCTAATAAGAAATCTAAATAAGCCAACTCTACTGAAACTGAGCCACCAGAATCTCCATCAACATCTCCTATACCTGAAGTGGTTGCATGCTCGAATTCAATTTCACTGTTAAAAACTAACCAATCATTAAATTTATAACCAATATAATTAACTACTCTAAGGAAATCAGCCACATTTGCATCATCATCAGTTTGATCTGAAGTTGGTTTTCTAAATGTTGCCTCACCATAACCACCAAGTGAAAGACCTTTTTTCACCTTATAAACACTTGATGCCGCTGGGCCTAATCCGTACTGACTCTTTAGCTCTGCTTTTTCAGGTATGACTGAAGATAATTTATTTTTCTCAACTTCTTTGGCAATAATCTTAGTCTTCTCTTCTTCTTTAGATAATTTAGATTCTAACTGATTAATTTGATTTTTTAAGGCATCTATCTCAGCTCTAATGCTTTCTTGAGCACTAGCTTCCGATAAAACAGATAGGAAAAGTAGGCAAAAAATAATTCTCTTAATGTGGTTCATTATACATCTCTAATTATTCAATATTACTAACAAATTCTCATAATACTGAATTTAAATTAAATTATTTTCAATACTATAACGCTTTTCAGGTATTCCGTTTTTTGCTCGGTATACCTAACAACACGAGGGTAATATATACAAAGCAAGCGGGTGTCAACCTCCTAAAGGGCTTTTTTGTTAATTTAATATTTTCAAATTTGAGTCTAGGAATTTATTAAAAAAGCGCGCCCGGAGAGATTCGAACTCCCGACCTTCTGGTTCGTAGCCAGACGCTCTATCCAGCTAAGCTACGGGCGCATAGGATTTCGCAAAATATGTATATGACATTATGACTCAAAATGCTACGGACACTAATATTAAGTCATTTTAATTAAAGAAGGTAGAAATGAACCTGTCCTGAACATAAGGCTTAACTCCATTAGAACAAACATTCTATAAGCTTCATATTACTTAAAAAAACATTAAGCAGATAAGAAAACTGGCCGATAATATAAATAGTTGCGTCCTTTTAGCTGCTTTATGAGTCTTAATAAAGATAGTTTTTTAGAGTAGTTTTAGGATTTGATTTTAGTTTTTTAAGTATTGTTTTTTTAGAATAGTTTTTCAGAGGTTTTATGGCTCAGTCATTAGTTGATTTATCTAAGTATACAAGTGGTTTAATATACGATGCAGATACTGTTACTTTAATAGGAAAGTATAAAGATGAATTATCTTGTCATAGAGCAAGAAAGAATTGGATTGAATTATTTAGCAATTATTTCCTTTTAGAACCGACAAGGGACTACAAAATTGTTGTCGAATCAGATCTTAATAGTGAGATTTTTATTATTAATTGTATATTTACTTCTGCCTGTGGAAGATATGCTTTTTGGAGGCTCGTAAATCAACAAGCTCCTGAAGCGGAGCAAAAACTTGGAGAGACTGTAATTCTAAATGACTGCTCAATAGAAGAACCTAAAGATGAATGTACTGTTTGGGTAACTGGTGCTCTTGATGAACAGATTAGACAAACAAGAGAAACTCAAAACTTATTAGATAGAATTATTAAACTATTTAAGTAGACTATTTGAGTAGATAGTTATTTATTCCAATACTTAGGCATATCCTTAGCCCCAGCCTTTACAAGAACTTTTTTAATATTCTTTCTCTTATATAAATTTGCCCACATAAGTGGAGAAAAACCATTACTAGACTCTAAGTTAACATCTGCGTTTTTACTAATTAATAGCTTTATTAGATCAAGGCATCCCCTTCTAACAGCCCAAGTAAGTGCTGTATTACCTTTTGCATCAATTTGATTTACTGCTTGTCCTTTAGCTAAGAGCCTGGAAACTTTTTTCTTATCGCATGCTAAGACTGATTTAATAAATTCATTTTTGGAAACTCTCTCTGAGCTTACTCTTACTATTTCAAATCTTTCACCGACATTAAGTTCAACAATCTGATCTCCATCAGTAACTTCTATTATTGCCTTTTCTTCCTTAAATACTAAATCATCACTAGCTTTTTTAAAAATCTTAAAAAAAGCCATGGATAAAACAAAACTGAATATGAAAAAATATAGATACTTTAATTTAGATTGTTTTTTTTCTGGTCTAAATTTTTTTGTCTTTATTTTTGACTCATCTCTTGGTCTTCTTTCTTGAGTATATGCACTTTCTCTATAACGCCCTTTATTAGATCTTTGCTCATTTTCTTGATTTTTATCAAAATAACTAGTGTCTTTTTTCTGAGAAAAATACTTTTCTGCTTTAATATGTGCTTTTAATTCATTAAAGGCTTCGTTTAATTCTCTTGTTTTTATTTCTGCTTTCTTTCTTAATTCTTCGTTTTTCTGGAAACGATCAGGATGCCATACGGTGATTAAATTCTTATATGCACTTTCAAGCTCTTTAAGAGTTGCATTACTATTTAGTTCTAGTATTTTAAAGTATTTATCAGCCATCTAATTAGAGAGTATACACTAGTCGTGATTTAGCTTAAATCTAGACTAGTATATTGCCGAACGCAGTGGGAGACAACATATTTTGACTTAGATTGATTTTTATAGCGTGCCAAAGGCATTTTGCTTTAGCAAAATAGCTGATTATGCGAAGCTATTCAACTAAAAATTAAACTAAGTCAAAATATATTTAATCAGTTATGCAGTCAGTAAAAAAAATAATTTCAGACATTAGCAGTAATAAAACAGTATT
>CAYOZL010000057.1:0-14427 GCA_964408435.1 uncultured Bdellovibrionales bacterium
AGTGGGGGAGCAGACTCAAGTGCAGTCGCAAGTCTTTGTGCCATAAGTTTAAAATTATCTTCTTATGCAGGCGAAGTGAAAGATAAACTTTGCTGCGCCTACCTAGCTTCAGATAATAGTGGTGAGGTTACACAAAATGCATCTAGTGAGTTAGCGAAAGAGTTAGGAGCAGAGTTTCATAACTTTAAGATTTCAGATTTAGTAAAACTCTATACTGATAAGGTTCAGGAAAGTTTAAACTTAAAACTAAATTGGAAAGAACATGATGTGCCGCTACAAAATATTCAATGTAGAACTAGAAGCCCATTAGTTTGGATGCTTGCTAATTTAAAAGGCTTTTTACTACTAGCAACTTCAAATCGGTCAGAGGCAGCTGTTGGTTACACAACAATGGACGGAGATACCTCAGGAGGGTTAAGTCCTATAGGTGGAATTGATAAAGCATTTTTAAGATACTGGTTAAAGTGGTTAGAAAATGGCGGGTTGAAGGAAGTAGGAGAAATTAAATCGCTTTCATTAGTAAATAATTTAGAGCCAACAGCTGAGTTAAGACCACAGGAAATGGTTCAGACTGATGAAAAAGATTTAATGCCTTATGAGGTGCTAGATCAAATAGAATCTTTAGCTATTGGGGATAAATTATTAGAGCCTGATGTTTTTAAAGCTTTGAAGAAAGTAAGAGATGAATCTGATGAAGTTTTAAGTGCTTGGGTAGCTAAGTTTTTTAAACTTTGGAAGGCTAATCAGTGGAAGCGTGAAAGATATGCTCCTAGTTTCCATTTAGATGATAAGAGTTTAGACCCTAAGACTTGGTGTAGATATCCGATACTTTCTAAGTAGAAGAAAAAAAGTATATAAAAAATAGAGAGATGGCACTGAATTTTAAGAACGTTCTGAGTTAAGAACCTTCTAGAAAAGGAAGCCCAGGAATAGCCAAAGCTAGACCTGGGCTTCCCAAAGTACAGATGTCTAGATTCATTTCTGGAAGCGGAGCAACCAAATTCAAATCATGGACAAAGTAGGTTCAGTTCCAATTTCGAGAGATAACTTTTCTCGATCTCGGCTCCACATGCAGATCACTTCATCGATCCACCTGAGAGTTTGGCCTACTGTCTCTTGGATAGAGATTCTTGTTGCTGCTCGAAATAGCCTTCCGGCTTCA
Source organism: uncultured Bdellovibrionales bacterium (assembly GCA_964408435.1). GTDB lineage: Bacteria > Bdellovibrionota_C > UBA2361 > SZUA-149 > CAYOZL01 > CAYOZL01. The sequence goes on from CAYOZL010000057.1 coordinate 1,163, forward strand.
AATTCGAGTCTCATTAGAGATTCGTTAAAATCCCAAACGTGCATCATTTCTCTTAGATCCTTGAGACCTTTTTGCCAGTCTTTGGGTAGGGCTAATCCTACCTTACCCAAAGAAACCCACATTTTAGTCATTTCGTCTAGAAGAGACGAGTAACTATCTTTGCGGATAATACTCATATACAATCCTTTGATATGCCTATTTTTTGCCTCCGGTAGCAAATCTATAAATCCGGATACTTTTTTGACATCCCATGATCTCAAAAAGTACTGTTAACGCAGGCACCTCGCGAACAGTTCCATAACTTTAAAAAAAGTTATCGAACTATTCACAAGATGAAAAAAATCTAAAAAACATTTTAATTCAGTGCCTATCTTTAGCTAATAAATAGTTAAAGATAGAAATAAATCTTCTACTCTTAATACTAATTTAAATTTACTGCTGTGCGCGTGAAATTAACACAAATCTAAGAACGATTGAAGCTCTAGTCTTTTATTATGTCTATATAGTCTTTAACTGTTGCATTTAAAGTGCGAAATTCTTTAGTGTAGCCAGCTTCTCTTAATTTACTCATCTGAGCTTGAGTAAAATACTGATATTTCTCTTTGAGATTTTCTGGCATTTCTATGAAGTTAATATTTATTTCTTTCTCCATTGCTTTAAAAACTGCTGAGACTAAATCTTTCCAGCTCTGTGCTTTTCCAGTTCCTAAATTATAAATCCCAGTTATTTTAGGGTTCTCTATTAACCACCACATTAATTCACAGCAATCTTTTACGTATATAAAATCTCTTTGTTGCTCTCCATCTTTATAGTCTGGATGATAAGATTTAAATAAAGACATTTGCCCAGTTTCTTTAATTTGTTCATAAGCTTTAAGTACAACACTTCTCATGTTGCCTTTATGAAATTCTTTTGGGCCAAATACATTAAAGAACTTCAGTCCTGTAATACTTTTGACTGCGTTTTTTTCTATGGCCCATTTATCTAATAGGTGTTTGGATTCAGCATATAGGTTCAATGGTTTAAGATTATCGTATTCATAATCTGAAAAACCTTGGGATCCATCTCCGTAAGTTGCAGCACTTGAGGCGTAAATGAATCTAATATCTTTATTAATACAAAAGCTAGCTAGCTCTTTTGTATACTCTAAGTTGTTACTCATCATGTAGTCATGATCAGTCTCTGTTGTAGAGCTACATGCTCCCATATGAATAACAGCTTTAATTTTTGGTAGTGAGCTTAGTTTCTTTAGAAAATCGTTTTTATGAATATAGTCAGTGTATTTACAATTTTCTAGGTTCTTTTCTTTAAGTGAGTTTAAGTTATCAACTATTAGAATATTATCCACTCCTTTAGAGTTTAGAGTCTCTAAAAAGTTGCTTCCTATAAATCCAGCTCCACCAGTGAGTATAAACATAAATTAATTTTAAATATTTAATATGACTTGACTTTTTAAATGATTAATATACTCTATTTAATGTGAATACAAATATTTATATTTCTTTATTACTACTATCGCTTAGAGGGTTCATATCGAAACGCTAATGCGGGGGTAATATTATATATTAAGGCTCTGCTTGCAGAGCCTTTTTTTTTGGGCAGTTTTTATTGAGAATAGAGCTATGGAAAACCAAGTTTATATATTTGATACAACTTTAAGAGACGGACAACAGTGCCCGGGAGCGGGCATGAGCTTTGAGGATAATCTAAATTACGCAAAGCTTGTCGCGGAACTCAAAGTTGATGTTGTAGAAGCGGGTTTTCCCTCTGCTAGTAAGTTGGATTTTGAAATAGTTAAAAGTATTTCTGAGATGTATGCAGGGATGGACTCATCTCCTACAATTGCAGGACTTTGTCAGTTACGTTCAGAACAAGTTGATAAAACTATTATAGCCTTAGAAGCTGCAAATAAAGTTGGTAGAGCAAGATTACATACCTATGTTCCAGTAGCAGAAGAACTAATGCAAGCATCCTTAGGTGGGAAGGCTGATAAGGGGCAAATCAAAAAAGATGTATTCACATTTGTAAAAAGAGCCGTTGATGCTGGTTTAGAAGTTGAGTTTAGCCCTGAAGCTTATTCTCAGTGTGAGACTAACTTTGATTTCGTAACTGATTTAATTAGAGCAGCTGTTGAAGGTGGAGCAAGGGTAATAAATTGTCCTGATACATTAGGTGCTTCTTGCACGCTTCAAAAAGAAGAATATTTTGTAAATAAATTAAATAAGCATGCGGAAATAATTAAAACTGAGTATCCAGATTCAAATATAATTTGGTCTGCCCATTGTCATAATGACTTTGGCTTGGCAGTGCAAAATTCTATTAATACAGTTTTTGATGGACCTTGTAGACAAATAGAAGGATGTTTTAATGGAGTAGGGGAAAGAGCAGGGAATGCCGCGTTAGAATCAGTTATTATGATTATCAAGCATTTTTCAAAAGAAGGCATTCACACAAATATTGAAACATCTAAAATTCAAGAAGTTTGTGATTTTGTATCTAATAATATGTTACCAAGACAACCTCATTGGCCAGTTAGTGGGGATAATGCAGCAAAGCATTCATCAGGTGGGCATACAAACGCAATAATTAAAAATCCATTGGCCTATCAACCTTTTGACCCACGAGAAATAGGAAAAGAAATTTCATTTTTGTTTGGCCCTTTAAGTGGTGGTAATCATGCAAAGTCAATTATTGAAAAAGCTGGATATAAATGCGAAGAAAGTGAAAAGGCTGATTTAGCTCAATTTATAAAAGAGCATTATAAAGAAAGAAGAAAGGGGATTACTGATAAAGAGCTTATTCAGGGCTATTATATTTACAGAAGTCCAATTGTTACAGATTCTATTAATTATTCTCGTAGTTCAAAAAAATCTGAAATAGAACTTGAAGGTCAGTTTTTTGATTCATCAACTGGTGTAAAATCTGTATACGAAGGAAAGGATTCTGCGCTTTCAGCATTGAAGCTAGAGGTTGATAAATATTTTGATGTAACAATAGAAAACCATAGAAGTGAATCTAAAGGGTCAGGGCATGATGCGGTTAGTATGCATAGAATCCTTGTTAAAACTAAAGATAACGAGGTTTATGAAGGGATTGGAGAGGATAATGATATTGAGTTGGCAGCTTTAAAAAGTTTTATAGATGCTGTAAATAAGGCTTATATTGAACAGAACTATAAGCTTGGGTAGAGACGTTATTTGATAGATTATATTATGGAGCTCATTCTCGCGACCAAGACAAGCTTGGTCAAGCTCCGAGGTTAAAATAAATTTTTCTATATGTCTTGTTGAAAAAATTTATTTTAAAATCCGCTCCACAATATAATCTATCAAATAACTCGTTGCTGGGTTGTTTATTTTAAAAAATTTCAGTGTCCTCTGCGACTCTGTGAGAGAAAAAAAGAAGAGTAAAGATGGGAAAAAACATAGTAGATAAAATTTGGGAACAACATGTAGTTAGTCAACAGCAAGGGCATCCTGCGATTTTTGCGATAGATTTGATGTTGATACACGAAGTAACTTCAGCGCAGGCTTTTGATACTTTGAAGGAAAAAGGCTTAAAAGTTTTTGACACTTCTATGTTACTAGCAACTCTAGACCATAGTATTCCAACAAGAAAAAATAGATTTCAAATTTTTGATACTGCTGCAAAAAATCAAGTAGAGACTCTTAGAAGAAACTGTCAGGAACATGGAATTGAAATTTTTGATTTTGATAGTGGCTCTCAAGGTATTGTTCATGTGATTGGCCCAGAGTTAGGTGCAACTCAACCTGGTATGACTATTGTTTGTGGAGATTCTCATACTTCAACACATGGGGCTTTTGGTGCTTTAGCTTTTGGAATTGGAACATCTGAAGTTGGACATGTATTAGCAACAGGATGTTTGCTGCAAAGAAAGCCTAAGACCATGAAAGTTGAATTTAAAGGGCAATTTCAAAAAGGAGTTTACTCAAAAGATGCAATTTTAAAATTGATTGCTGAAATTGGAATAGCTGGTGGGAATGGTCACATTATTGAATATTGCGGTGAGGCAATTTCTAGTATGACAATGGAAGAGCGCATGACTGTTTGTAATATGAGTATAGAGTGCGGTGCTAGAGCAGGATTAATTGCTCCGGATGATGTAACTTTTAACTATATTAAAGGAAGACCTAGGGCTCCTAAAGATTGGGATACTACAGTTAGCAATTGGAAGTCTTTAGTCAGTGATGCTGATGCAGCTTATGATAAGGAAGTAGTAATAGATGTATCAAAATTAAAACCAATGGTTACTTGGGGAACTAATCCTGAGCAAGGCTGTGAGATTGATTCAAATATTCCTAAAATTCAAGACTTATCAGATGATAAAAAGAAAATGGCCGAAGCTGCACTTGAATATGTAGATTTAAAACCAGGACAGGCAATTAAAGATGTAGAAATTGACTGGGCTTTTGTGGGGTCTTGCACGAATGGAAGAATTGAAGATTTAAGAATAGTAGCAGATATATTAAAAGATAAAAAAATAGCTGATGGTTTAATTATGTATATCGTTCCTGGCTCAGAGGCAGTAAGAAAGCAAGCAACCGATGAAGGCTTAGCAGATATTTTTGAAAAAGCTGGCGCTGAATTTAGAATGCCTGGATGTTCAATGTGTTTAGGCATGAATGATGACAAGGTTCCAACTGGAGCTAGATGTATAAGTTCTTCAAATAGAAATTTTGTTGGAAGACAAGGTCCTGGTAGTAGAACGCACTTAGCTTCGCCTGCTACTGTAGCTTTTAGCGCTGTTGCTGGAAAAATTACATCGGGGAGCAAGTAGAATGGAAAAATTTAAAACATTTAAATCAAAAGTATGTCCTGTTAATTACAGTAATGTTGATACAGACATGATTATTCCTGCTCAGTATTTAACTAGTACTAGTAAGAAAGGCTACGGCGAAAACTTATTTCGTAGAATGAGAGATGAAATCAAAGACTTTTCATTAAATCTTGATAAATATAAAGGCGCTCAAATTTTAGTAGCTGATGATAATTTTGGTTGTGGCTCTAGTAGGGAACATGCAGTTTGGGCTTTAGATGGTTGGGGTTTTAAAGTAGTAATTGCAAAATCATTTTCAGATATCTTTTTTAGCAATAGTGCAAAAAATGGTTTGCTTTTAATTACTCTAGACGAAGATGTAGTTGATTCTATTTTAAAAAAATCTTCTACTGAGGATCTAGAATTAACAATAGATTTAGAACAGCAGAAAGTTATTTTTAGTGATGATAGCGAGTATGGTTTTGAATACGATGCTTTTAGAAAGCACTGCTTATTAGAAGGACTTGATGATATTGATTATATTTTATCTAGTAAAGATGAGATTAATGAGTTTAGAAAATAGGCGTTTAGGGAAAATAAAATGGATTTACATTTATCAGATAAAGTCTTTATGGTTGCTGCTGCTAGTCAAGGTTTGGGGCGAGCAATAGCTGAAAATCTTGCATCTGAAGGTGCTAAGCTTTCTCTAGGAAGCAGAAGGATATCTGTAATAAAAGATACAGCAGATGCAATAAGCAATGAAACTGGTAGTACTGCAATTGGTTACGAGCTAGATGTATCGTCTTTAGATTCTATTCGTAAGTGGTATCAGTCTACTGTTAGTGATTTTGGTAGAGTAGATGGCTTAGTTATCAATGCTGGGGGACCTCCTACAGGAACTTTCGAAAAGTTCGATGATGAAAGTTGGCAGAATGCCTTTGATTTAACTTTAATGAGTGCAGTTAGGTTAATTCGCGAAGTTCTACCAGTTATGAAAGAGCAAAAATCGGGAGTTATTTTAGCACTTACTAGTTCCTCCATAAAAGAACCAATAGATGGACTATTGTTCTCTAATGTTTTTCGTTCTGGAGTTAATGCTTTAGTAAAGACATTATCTAGAGAGTTCTCTGAATATGGAATTCGTATAAATAATATTGTACCAGGTAGGATAGATACAGAAAGAGTGAAAAGCTTAGATTTAATTAATGCGGATAAGTCAGGTATAACAAAAGATGAACAAAAAAGTATTCAAGAGAAAAATATTCCGCTAGGAAGGTATGGAAGACCAGATGAGTTCGGTAAAGCTGCGACCTTTTTACTTTCTGATGTTGCTAGTTATGTTACAGGTACTACTCTGATAGTGGATGGTGGAAAAATAAAATCAATCTAGGAATTAAATGCCTCAAGTTATTTTAGAAAAAAGTAATAATACAAAGTGTATTGTAAGCAATAAAGAAATCTTACTTAAAATTAATAAGATTCTAAATACTACTGCTGGCATTAATCTTGGTAATTGTAAAAGCAGAGTAATTACATCTAATGAGTATGTGGTTGGTGATGACTCAGAAGAAGAAGCTTTTGTTAGTTTAACTTTAAAATTTTTAGAAGGTAGGTCTAAAGAATTAAAATCAAAATTAGGTAATGAGTTACTTGCTTTACTTGAAGTAAACTTTTCTACTGAGAATAACCCTAGTAGGCTTCAACTTACTGTAGAAATAGCGGATTTACTAAAAGAAAATTATTTCAAACATCCTTCTGGAACTTTTACCAAACAGAATTGAAAAAATATTTTTAAAGTAAACTCTTTTTGTAAAGAGTATTACGAGCGAAGTTTATTTAAATCCTATGATTTGATAACAAAATGAGCTCCAAATCCTGGTTTGAAGTATATTTCTATCTCCTGTTCAACTCGCGTTACAAGAGAGTCGTATATCTCATTTAATTTTTGCTGACTATTACTGCAGATATGAACTTCACCAGTTTTCCATTTTCTAATTCTATTTGTAATTTCTGCTGCTATAGCTCTGGCTCTCATTCTTTCAATTTCTGGGTGAAATCCATTTATTTCAAGACAGTCTTTTTTATCATTTACAAATAGAGCAGAACCCTCAGCAATATTACTTGGCTCGTATGGTTCTCTTGAGGTCGATAATAATGTGACTCCTCCATTTGATGATTGTGGAACTCGAATATGTGTTGTGTTGTATTCAGTTGCATCAATTAAGCTATGAAAAGCTCTTCTAGCTTTTCCTTCACTTCTTGGGTTGTTTTTCCCCCAGCCATGAATTATTGCAAGTTCCTTTGCTTTGTTTTCAATAGCTTCTCTAATTGCAATTTTTAACTCCTTACGTCGTTCGAAATGTAATACGAAATGCAGGTCAACAATCCATGTTTGATTACTAAATCCTGCATAAGGTGTTGTTGGAAAACCGCGTTTGCTTAGTTTATGCTTTTTCAACTAAAACCCCTTATACTTAACCTTAAAATAATTTTCGCTCGTTTAAGCTGTTATAAAACAGTTCAAACAAGGAATTTATCCATCTTCCCTAATAGGTAAAAAAAGCTAATTAATCTTAACAAGTAAGATAATTGAGTGCTTAGTCTTATAATCGTTAATTTGAGTGATTTGTTTCCATTTTATTAATATTTTAATTGCGAAGTTATACTTTTAGATGCTTTAAAAAATACTAATGAAATACGTAGAAGCAATAGTAAAAGAAAGTTCGGTTGATACATTAGAAAAGATAGCTGAGAAGTATGATGCCTTAGATTTTCGCTCAGGTTTAGTCTCTACTGAAGATAGCATGCAACAAGTCCGCATGATTGTTACAGAGGAGAGTTTACAAAAAGTAATTGATGCAATGCAAAATATTTTAGGAGCACAGCCAACTGCAAAAATTATGGTTATGCCAATTCAAGCATATTGGCCAAAACAAGAAATTGAAAAAGATGCAAAACCTGCAACTGAGACTAGGGAAAGTCTTTACCAAGAAATTTCTAAAAACTGTAAACTTGATTCTAATTTTATTATATTTGTTTTACTCTCTACAGTAGTTGCAGCAATTGGTTTAGTTGAAAATAATATTGCAGTAATTATTGGAGCTATGGTTATTGCACCTTTACTAGGCCCAATCTTAGCATTTTGTTTAGGTACTTCTTTAGGTGATTTAGAACTTGTTAAAAAATCTGTTAAGACTCTTTTAGCAGGGGTTATTATTGCAATAGTATTTTCTGCAGCAATTGGTTTCTTCTATAAGCTAGAAACCCCAAGTTCCGAACTTATTGCTAGGACATTTGTAGGTCTTGATGCTGCAATTCTTGCCTTGGCATCTGGAGCTGCTGCGGCACTTTCTTTGACTACTGGAATTTCAAGCGTATTAGTGGGTGTTATGGTAGCTGTTGCGTTGCTTCCTCCAGCAAGTGCAGTTGGTATATTTTTAGGTCAAGGAAACTTGGTATTATCTTTTAATGCTTTAATGCTTTTATTAGTTAACGTGGTTTGTCTAAACTTATCTAGTAAATTAGTTTTTTACCTAAAAGGAATTCATCCTAGACAGTATCAAGAGAAAGAAAAAGCAAGAAAAGGAACACTACTTTCTTTAATTTTTTGGCTCTTTTCTTTAGTAGTGCTTTTAGCTGTAGTTTATTACAGACGTTAGGATTTTTTGATAGAAATTAGTTTTTCAGCTATAATACTTAACTAAATCAACTATATATATTCTTTATATAGTTTGTTCTTTAAAATATCTAATTTTAGAATACTTATATGAGCAGAGTTTTTCTTTTTATATGGTTTTTATAATCTCTTTTCGTTCTTTTTTTTACTTTACGGAGTTTTAAAAAGACGAAAAGAGTCTCAAAGATTTTCGCTTGATAAGTATCAAGGTCTTTGAGGTGAGTTTTAGAAGAGGAGAACAAAGATGCAACTGAGAATAATGACAAAAATTGTTAGAGCCGAGGCCAGCAAGACAGTATTCATCGGCTCTCTTGAAGAGTTTGGTGTTTTATCTTTAGAGAAGTTTTACGCCCTTCTCAAGGATAAGTCATTGCTCAACCGAGCAATTACTCTTTGGGTTGAGACTCAAGAAGATGCAAGTGATCCGATCGACGTTACTTTGGACGCTAAGGTGAAGAGTGCAGAAAATGTATTCGACCAGCTAAAAGAGGAAAGTGAAAAACTTGCAGTAGCCTAAGCTGTCGAGAATTGTACAAAAAATAAGAAAGTCTCAAAGATTTTTACTTGATAATTTTCAAGGTCTTTGAGGTCAACATATAGGAAACGAAGATAATGAACTCTGAAAGACAATTTCAAATTCATGCTGTAGGCGTTGATTTCAACGAAAATTTTTTTTCTGGCACTTTAGCCGGATTCAAGAAGTTGGGACCTGAAGGCTTTGAAGCAATCATTGACGATGGAGAGCTTTTTGACCGCTACGTTGACTTCACTGTTGCTGGAGTTAAAGGCAAGGCCGTGACAGCTACGATACTAGGAACAGAGCAAGCTGAGCAGGCTCATGGCTTAGTTGTGCAAATGCTTGAGGGGCTTAAATAGCTTCTCCTCTTACGTTCGAAACAAGAAAATGGCCTTACAGCTATTAGCTAAGGCCATTTTTTTTCTTTTTTTATAAGGAAGTAAAAAAAGAAAAACAAAGCTCATATATTTATTCTAAATTAACTTTAAGTTAAAAAAAGAAACCCATTTACATACAGCTCATCTTAGTAGCTGTTATGGAAAGACAACAAATATTAAATACGGCAGTTGAGATGGCAAATGATTTTGGATTCTCAATTTCAAACTTAAAATTAGCTAAGGGAAACTTAGAATTTAATGTTGACTCTAATTGTGAGTTAGCTAGATTTTTTGAATTTGCACTAGTTAGTGAACTAAGAAATTCTTTACAGCCTGAATAAATTGCTCACCTCTATCCTTATAGTTTTTAAATAAATTTAAACTAGAAGAGGCTGGAGAAAGTAAACAAATTTTATTTGATGATGTATGTTTATATGCAAGTGCTACTGCTTCTTGCATATTGTTAACATCAAAAATATTAATTTCTTTACTTTCTACTTTTGTTTTATCTATCCCAGCTTTAATTTTTAAGCTCGTATCTGGAAATAGAATCAAATTTTTTAATTTTACTTTTTTACCGTTTATATAGCTATTAAGTTTTTCATAACTTATTCCTCTGTCCTTGCCACCAGCAATAAGTGTTTCAACCCTGTCTCCAAGTGTTTGTAGTGCAAATATTGTTGCTTCAGGAATAGTAGCTAGAGAATCATTATAGAAAGTTATGTCAGCAAATGTTCCTACGTTTTCTAGACGATGCTCAAGGGGTGCAAATTCTTCAATTCCTTTCTTTATTTTCTCTTCTTCAACTTTAAATTGTCTAGCAGCTAATACTGCAGCAGAAATATTAGAGGAATTTATATTTTCTTTTTCATAGCTATTAAGACTTGAGTCGAAATACACTATTGTTTTTTCTTTTAAAGCACCCGCGGTTAAGTCTTGATGTGATTTATGAGCAATTACTTTTGTATTACTGTTTTTACATATATTTAATTTTGCTTTCAGATAGTTTTCATAGTTTTGATGATAATCTAAATGTTCTGGGAATATTTCTAATATAATAGCTAAATCTGGTGATTTACTAAGGTCTTCAAGCTGATAACTAGACATTTCTAAAATGAAAATTGTTTTTTCATTTTGATTTTCTAATTGGTCTAATGCAGGGGTTCCAATATTTCCAACCAGCCTAACATCAGAAAACTTTTGTTTTAATATACTATATAAAAGAGAAGATGTTGTGCTTTTTCCCTTAGTGCCAGTAATGCCAATAGTTCTAGATTTACAATGTTGAAAGAAGATGTTGGTAAGAGAAGTTATTTCAATATTTTTTTCTAAGCATTTTTTAATATATTTATTATGAGAAGGAATGCCTGGGGATTTAATTAAGAGCTCAAAGTTTTTTTTCTCAGATCTTATCTCTAGTTCTTTTTCAGTAATGTAATTCTCTTTTTCAATCTTATTTTTATCGCAAATAAGTATTTTAGCTTCAGGGTAGTTCTTAGCGATAAAAGACTCAACGCTTTTACCTTCTTTGCCATAACCGTAAATTACAATTGAAGATTTATTCATAAAAAAATTATAGATAAGACTTTAAGATATTGACTTTATCTTTAGGAAGGAAATTATTTTCATCCCAAGAAGATAGTAAGTCGTTGATATTTCCTGCATATGCTTTTAGCTGTTCTGGTAAATCTTCTTTAATTTGATTAAGGGCAAATAAGCATTCTTCTCTCGTTCCAATACATTCTAGCGGTTTAACTTTCTTATCATCAATTAATGCTATTATGTCATTAATTGTATTTTCTTTATTTAAGAAATCCTTGCCAAAAATTTCATCTAGAGTTTCTTTTTTTACAAAAGGGCTTAACATTAAGAAAACAAAAGAACACTTTGGACAATTCCTGCACCAGTGGTCATCTTTTTGCCCAACATTGCAACTTCTAAAGTCTTTAAGCTGCTCTGGAAATTTGGAGAATATCTTAGCTATTTGTATTTCTAAGATAGGCCTTAAGAAACTGTAATAGTTAACATTGGTAATGTTGGAAATGTAACTTCTAAAACTTTTCTCAAATTCAAATGATTTTGAATACTGATGGTTAACAGGAATTATGTAGTTTTCTGTATTTGGCTCACTTGCGCTTGATTCATTTGAAAGTATTACCTCATTAAAACCATTTAGTTCGGCTACTGTGCAAGAGAGGAAAGCTAAGTAAGCAGAAAAGGGCGTATGTCCATTTAAGTAGCCTTGTTTATTCAGCTCAAGTAATTTTTTATCAATAACTCTTTTTGCTATTAAGGTTTGTTTTTCAAAGCCAGCATTTTTAATTGTTCTTTTTGTAGACTCTGTTTCGTTTAAAACAAATACAGCTTGTTTATTATTCTCGTCTCTTAAAACTTGCATTGTAGTTGAGGAGTCTTTACCGCCACCAACCAATATTAATTCACTGCTATCTTTGGTCTTAATTAGACTGTTTTTAGGTTCTTCTTTTGACTCAATAATAAATTCCACAAAATCCTTTGGGTCAAAATTAATTTTGTTTATAAATAAAAACTCACTAAGACCATTTATAAATAAATTTTTCCACCAGCTAGTGTCAAATAATGTGCCACATTGAACATAAAACTTTGGTGAACATGTGCACTTCCAATAGCTAATACTCTCAACTAGGCCTAGATTGAAAATTAAGTTCTCATTGATTTTAGTTTTATTATCCCAAGGAATTTCAATTTTAGGAATAAATTCTATATCCGGTTCTATTTTGAATTTGAATTCTGCTGAGATTTTATTTTTTAAAGTTTTGTATGAGTAACTCTGATAGAAAAACTTAGGATGCGCAATTCTTAAATCTTCAAATTGTTTGCTCATGCAATCTCTATAGAAATAGGGCAGTGGTCTGAGCCTAAAGTTTTTTTATAAATCTTAGCATTAGATAGTTTTATATTCTCACCGGTTAAAAAATAATCTAATCTCCAGCCCAAGTCTTTTTGTCGAGCTCCTGCACGGTATGACCACCAAGTGTAATTATTATTAGTCTCTCCGTTTATTTCTCTAAAACTATCTTTAAAGCCTAAGTTTAAAAAGTCAGAAAACCATTTTCGTTCTTCTGGTAGAAAACCAGACATCTCCATTTTAGTAGCCTTGTCCGGGTGATGAATATCTATTTCTTGATGACAGATATTATAGTCTCCACAAATTATAATTTTTTTTCTTTCTTGTAAGGGAAGCTTCTTAAAGTGAGAGTGTAAATGTTTTAGGAATTTAAATTTAAACTCTTGTCTGATTTCTCCAGAGCTCCCTGATGGAAAGTATATGTTATAAAGATCAAAATCTTTAAATTCGCTAATCACATATCTTCCTTCACTATCAAATTCTTTTTTTCTTAAGCCGAATTGATTTAATTTTAGTTTAGAATCGATTTTTTTTAAAACAAAAGTTGCAACCCCTGAGTATCCTTTTTTATCAGCATGCGAAAAGAAATAATTATAGTTCTGAGGTAAGTAGTCTAGCTTTTCTAAACTCTCTTTATCTATTTTGGTTTCTTGAAGGCAGAATATTTCAGGCTTTTCTTTTTCTATAAAATCAAAAAGACCTTTTTTATAGGCAGCTCTAATACCATTTACGTTCCAAGAAATTATCTTCATAAATTTTTACTTAGTTTAATTTTCAGTTTTTGAGCTACAGCTTAATTTTACTAAAAATCAACCTAAGTAAAAATTTAGTGCTTCCCGCTTCGCTCTTCAATATCCTCATCGTATAGTGTGTTAGAATTATACTGTCTTGAGGATATAAAGAGAATACTAAATAATCTTAGTATTGGCTAAGAACGCTTATGTAGAATTTAACGCTCTCTATAAAACCTTCTAGGAAAAAGAAGTCAGAAGCAAAGGTAGTAATCATAATAAAGACTGATAACTGCAGTA
>CAYOZL010000058.1:0-14004 GCA_964408435.1 uncultured Bdellovibrionales bacterium
TTTGGTCTAGTTCTTCTAAGTTCACCTTCAATAGAATCTAATTTATTACCAAATGCTTTTCTTTTTGGTATTGGTTTTGAGAATTCTTTTATTACTTTGTAATCACTTGATTCGTAGAATTTCGTTTCTGCTTCAGTTCCTTCTACTCTCTCAAATCCTGTCCATGTTTTACGTTTTCTATTTAGATTTTTATCAGTTTGATTTAGCAATGAACCAATAGTTCCACGAAAATTAGTTTTTTTAGCCTCGCCTACTCCTGCATTTGGTAGTTCTGCTCTAGCACCAGAGTAGTATTGAGAATCATCAAGTTTTTCTTTTTTTCTAATTATTTCTCCAGCATAAGATCCGCCACCACCCGACCCACTTAAAAAAGGATCGCTAGCAAAAGCAGGGCTAGTAATTAGGCTTAGAAAAACAAATGTTGAGACTATATACTTCATATTAAGGTTATGAGTTATATTTGACAGAGTGATGCATGATAAATAACTAGTATTATCAGAAACTTAGGAGCTAAAATAGCTCATTTTACGGACTTTAGTATGATACTGCCCTTATGAATACTGTGATTAATCCAGAGTTAATAATATTCGACCTAGATGGAACTTTAGTGGATTTTCCTAAAGACTTCCTTTTTACTGAGGCTGAAAGAATTATTCCTTTAACTAAGTATAAAGTGCCTTCAAGAGAGAAACTAGAAGAGTATTTCTCTAGTTTTAATTTTTTTGGCTTTGCAAATAACGATCAAGAAGTAGTCGATATTTTTTGGGAAAAATTTGATTGGGAAAGTTTTCCAAAATCAAAACCATTTGATTTTACTATTGATGTATTAAGCCAGTTAAAAAAGCTTAATATTAAAATGGCAATTGCAACTGCTAGAACGAGCAAAGAAGGAGAGCTTAGCGAAGATTTAAAACAAAGTGGATTGTTTGATTTTTTTGAAATTGCTCAGCATAGAGAAACTGAAGAGCAGATATGGTTAGATAAGAAACCACAAATAGATAAAGTTTTAGAATATACAAATGTAGCAAAAGAAAAGGCAATTTTAGTTGGAGACATCCCTGCAGATGCAGAAAGTTCTACTAGGGCAGGATTACTAGCTTCAGTCTCTGTATTAAGTGGCGGAATTAAGCCTGAAGTGTTAAAAGCGAGTAATCCTAACTACATACTAAATGATATAAGAGAATTGCCTAATATTATTAACAATAATTAAAAGTAAAATTAACCGTAATATAAAACCATAAAGCTATGAAAACTTCTGAGATTAGAGAGGAATTTTTAAAATTTTTTGAAAGTAAGAAACATGAAAGAGTAAGTAGCTCTGAGTTGATTCCTGCTGAGGATCCGACCTTGTTGTTTACAAATGCTGGAATGGTTCAATTCAAAGACCTTTTTCTTGGGCAGGAAAAAAGAGATTACTCAAGAGCAACCACTGCTCAAAAATGTTTAAGAATTTCAGGTAAGCATAATGATTTAGAAAATGTAGGAAGAACAGCAAGGCATCATACGTTTTTTGAAATGCTAGGAAATTTTTCTTTTGGAGATTATTTTAAAGAAGATGCAATTAAATATGCATGGGAATTTGTAACTGAAGTCTTAGAACTTGATAAGAGTCGTTTATGGGTAACTGTATTTGAAACTGATGATGAAGCTGAAGAGCTTTGGAAGAAAAATACAGATTTACTGGACGGTAGAATAGTTAGATGTGGTGAGAAAGATAATTTTTGGGCAATGGGTGAAACTGGTCCATGTGGCCCCTGCTCAGAGATATTTTATTTCTTAAGAGATGACGTAGAAAATCAAACTGAAAAAGATTTTAGAAAAGACGATGGTTCTTATTTAGAGATATGGAACCTAGTATTTATGCAGTTTAATAGAGATGTCTCAGGTGAATTAAATAAATTACCTAAGCCTTCAGTTGATACAGGTATGGGGCTTGAAAGAGTTGCTGCGGTTAAGCAAGGAGTGCATGCAAACTATGAATCAGATGAGCTACGTAAGATAATTTCTTTTGTAGAAAAAATATCAGGCAAGAAATATCTAGGTAAAGATTATACAATTAGAAGTTTTGAAAAAGATCAACAGTATTCTTATGATGTTGCCATGAGAGTTATTTGCGATCATGCAAGAGCATGTTCGTTTTTAATTAAGGATGGAATCCTACCTGGTAGTGATGGCAGAGGATATGTTCTTAGAAGGTTAATTAGAAGAGCGTGTCGTTATGCAAGACTGCTTGATTTGAATGAGCCTTTTTTGCATTCAGTTTGCATGGAAGTTACTAAGATTATGCAAGATGCATATCCTGAGTTTAAAAACTGTGATGAGAAAATAGTAAAAGCAGTAAAGAAAGAAGAAGTAAAATTTTTAGAAACTCTAGATAATGGATTGGAGTTACTAAATAAAGAAATTGCTAAAACTAATGGAAAAGTTTTTTCTGGTAAAACCGCTTTTAAGCTTCATGATACTTTTGGCTTCCCGCTAGATTTAACTCAAGACATTTTAAAACAGTCTTCAATGCAAGTTGACCAATCTGAGTTTGATTCTGAAATGCAATTACAGAAACAACGTTCTCGTGGTGCAAGAGCAGAAAAATCAAAATTAATTATTCAAAAAGTAGTAAAGCCAGAAAAAACTGAGTTCGTAGGATATGATAATGAAAGTTATCAAACTGAGATAAAAGGAATTTATAATAAAGAAGGTGAACTTAGTGTAGCAAAGAAAGGGGCAGAGGTTTTTATAATCGTTAAAGAAACTCCTTTTTATGCAGAATCTGGAGGGCAAGTAGGAGATACTGGAACTATAACAGGAAAAGATTTTTTATTAGATGTTCTAGATACTCAAAAAATAGCTAGTGATACATTTGTGCATATCTGTGAAGTAAAAGAAGGTGAGGCTAAGCTTGGTGAAAAAGTAAGATTAGAAATTGACTTAACTAGAAGAAATAATATTAAGTTAAACCATAGCGCTACTCACTTACTTCATTCGGCACTTAAGAAAGTTTTAGGGGATGATGTAAAACAAGCTGGTTCAAGAGTGTCATCTGAGTCTTTAAGATTCGATTTTAATTACGACTCTAAAGTTGAGGCGGAGCAAATTAGTTTAATCCAAAAATTAGTTAATGATAAAGTAAGACAGAACATAGAAATCCAAACAGAAGTTTTGCCTTTAGAACAAGCTAAAGAAAAAGGTGCAACTGCACTATTTGGAGAAAAATACGGCGAGATAGTTAGAGTTGTAACTATGGGAGAGGACTCAATTGAATTTTGTGGTGGAACTCATACTAGTAGAACAGGAGACATTGGACTGTTTAATATAGTGAGTGAAAGTTCAGTTTCTTCGGGGGTTAGAAGAATAGAAGCACTAACAGGAGTTGGTTCTGAAGACTTACTAAATCAGAGAACGGAAATACTAAAAGATATCGCTAGTAAGCTCAGCTCTAAAGAAAAAGACATTCCAAAGAGATTGTACGGCTTAATAAGTAAAATAAGCGACTTAGAGCAGGAAATTGAAGCCTTAAAAGGTAAAGTTCATCTAAATAGCTCATCATCTGATTATGAGCATGAAAGAGAAGATGGAGTTAAAATTGTGATTAAAGAATTAGAAAAAGCTAGTCCTGCAGATTTAAGACAAGTTGCAGACCACATAAGAAATGAGCAAAAAGATACTTGTGTGCTTGCAGTTAGTGAACTTGAAGGTAAGGCAATATTTTTAACTGCTGTAAGTGATAATCTTACAGATAAGTTTCATGCAGGGAATATAATTAAAGAAATAATAGCAGTTACTGGTGGTAAAGGTGGGGGAAGAGCCGATCTTGCTCAAGCAGGTGGAGCTGACCCTAGTAAAACTTCTTTAGGTCTTGAAAAATTTAAAGAGCTATTACAATAGGTTTAATTTAAAAATTTAATATGAAAGCTCTATTAGAAAATTTTCCAGACTTAAAAAAAGACTCTAAGATTTATCTTACTTTTTTTATTACTTCTTTAATTCTTTCAGTAGTTCTACCTTCTGTTTTGTATCAACTTGTTAATTACGATGTGTATCAAGTTGGAACTGTTGCTCCAAAAACAATCAAAGCATATAAAGACTTTCTTGTTGAAGAGACTCAAGAGCAATTTGATAAGAGAAAATCCAAAATTATCGCACAGTCTGAAAAAGTTTTTACTCTTACTTTTCCAGGAAAACAAAGCTTAAGCTCTGAAATAGAATCTGTTTTTAGTTTAGCTTCTACAAAAGACACTAAAAAAGAAGAATTAGAGAATTCTATTGGAGTAGAATTTAGAAATAATGAATGGAAGCTTTTATCTAAAGCAGAGTCATCAAAAGAAATTTCTAAGAAAGTATTAGAGATAGTAATACCCTTACTTAGAACAGGGGTTATTATTAATAAAAGAGAATTAATTAATTCATTTGTAACTGGAAGAGAAATTAAGCTTAGAGATTTAGCGCTAGATAATGAAAGAAGCTTAAATTCAACAGGCCAAGTTTATGATTTACAAGAAGCATTATCAATTATTAATACTTCAGCACCTGTAACTAGAAAAGGTAGAGCGTACGATAGGTTGATATTAAAATTTTCTAGAATGCTATTAAGACCTAACTTAGTATTTGATGCTCTTGAGACTGATAAAAGAATTAATGACTCCATGGGTATTATGGATAAAGCTTATTTTCAAGTAAAGAAAAATGATACAATTGTTCAGTCTGGTCAAAAAGTTACAAAAGAGCAACATCGTAAGTTAACTAAATTAACTCAATCTAGTCATACCTCTGAATATTTTGAGACTTGGGTTGCTTACTTCTTTTTAAGTTTTATTATCTTGTTTTGCTCTCACTCATTTAGCGTAAGACTTTGGCCAGTATTTCTTAATTCTTTAAAAGATATTGTTTTAATCTGCTCAACATTAGTCTTTAGTTTCTTATTCTTAAAATTATTTATAATTATTGCAGAGTCTTTAAGTAAATCTTTAACATTTATAGATTCTTCTTCATTTGCTTTAGCTTCACCGTTTGCTGCAGGTGCAATAATGTTACAAGTAACAATAGGGTCTCCAGCAGTCTTTTTATTTCTCTCCTGCTTTATGCTTTTATCGGGAATTCTTCTCGATCTTTCTTGGTTATTTTTAGCAATTATTACCTTAGGCAATATGGTAGCTGCGATATCAATTAGAGGCAGTGTTAAAAGATCTGAGTTTATTTGGGCAGGAATAAGAATAGCATCAGTTAATATGATTTTAGTCCTATGCTTTTTACTTTTAAATCCTGAGCTAGAAACATCAGAGCAAGCAAGTAAAGTCTTATGGGCTATTTTAGGAGGACTTTTCTCTGGAGTGCTAGGGGCAAGTTTAATTCCGCTAGCAGAGTTTTTTGGAAACTATATTACAGACATGAAGTTACTCGAACTAGTTTCTGTTGATCATCCGCTTTTAAAAGATCTATCAACTAACGCACCTGGAACATGGAATCATTCAACTGTAATGAGTCAAATGGTTGAAGCTGCAGCTGAAAGTATTGGAGCGAATCCGATGTTAGCTCGAGTTGGAGCTTATTTTCATGATATTGGTAAACTAACTAAACCTGCTTACTTTGTTGAAAATCAGAAAAAAGAAAATAAGCATGATAAATTAACTCCTTCTATGTCCGCACTTATTATTAAGTCTCATGTAAAAGAGGGAATAGAGTTAGCTGAAAAACATAAGTTGCCACAGCAAATAATAGATATGATTCCTCAACATCACGGAACAGCGCTAATAGAGTATTTTTATTTAAAAGCTTTGAAAGAAGCCGGAGAGGAAGAGGAAGTAGAAGAAAGCCATTACCGTTATCCTGGCCCAAAACCTCAGACTAAAGAAGCAGGGATACTCATGCTTGCTGATGCAATTGAAGCGAGTTCTAGAACATTAGCAGATCCTAGTCCAAATAAGATACAGGGCTTGGTGCAAAAAATGATTAACAAAATTTTTGCTAGTGGTGAATTAGATGAAAGTAATTTAACTCTAAAAGATCTACACTTAATAGCAAAAAGTTTTATTAGAATTTTGACAGGAATTTACCATAGAAGAGTTGAATATGCTGAACCTGCTGAGAAGGTAAATGAGCAATCAAAAAAAGAAGGGAAGAAGGAAGCTAAGAAAGAAGGAAAGAAAGACTCTAAAAAAGAAACAGATAAGTCTAAAAATCAAAATGATAAAAAATCAAATAAAACATTAGAAAGTAAAGACAAGTCTAATAAGGAAAGCAATAGTAAGGATAAAAATAATAAAGATAAAAATTCGAAAGAGAATGAGTCTAATAAAAAAGAAGAAAAAAAATCAGAAGACACTCTTAAACGTTTAGGAATGTAGCAATGAGCACTAATATAATCTTTATTGATGGCTCACATGAAGAATTAACTCAAAACACACTTTTAAAAACTCTTAACTTCTTAGAAGTAAAAAATAGTTCAATTTCAGTTTTATTTACTAATGATACTGAGATGCGCAAACTAAATGAAAAATACCGGGCTAAAGATAAATCAACAGATGTTCTTTCTTTCTCTATGAGAGAAGGGCAAGATTTTCCAAAAATAGAAAAAGAAAATCTGGGGGATATAGTAATTTCATTGGATTATGCTGAGAAGCAGGCAAAAGAGTTTGAAGTTAGTTTAGAGCAAGAGTTAAAACGTCTTTTAGTTCATGGTTGTTTGCATCTTCTTGGTTATGAACATGAAGATGTAAGTGAAGATAAAGCTAAAGAAATGTTTGATAAGCAAGAAGAAGTACTTAAACTTTTGACCTAACTATAAACATTGATTATAAAAGTTAAATGAGCTCAGAAATAATTCAAATTTCAGATTTAAAGCAAAAACTAAAGCAAGTAAGCACCAGGTTTACTTCGCTAGGCGGTTATCTTTGACCTTGAGTCTAAAAAACAACGTTTTGAAGAAATAGAAGTAGAAATATCAGATCCTAATTTTTGGAATGATAATGATAAGGCGCAAATAGTATCTAAAGAAAGGGCAAGCCTAGAAGCTTTGTTTGCTCAAACAGATAGTATAAAAAGTTTAATCGAAGACCTTGAAACTCTTTTAGAGTTTTATGAGGAATCTAAAGAAAAAGACTTACTAGATGAGTTTAATCAAAAGCTTGTTCAAGTTAGTAAGCAAGTTAATACAATTGAGCTTACAAGAATGCTTTCTGGAAAGCATGATGCGGATAATGCAATCTTAGAAATTAATTCAGGTGCGGGGGGAACAGAGGCTCAGGATTGGGGAGAGATGCTTTTAAGAATGTATCTTCGTTGGGTTGAGAATAAAGGCTTTAAGGCAGAAATTGTTGATACTTCACCAGGCGAAGTTTGCGGGATAAAAAGTGTTTCAGTTTATATAGAAGGGGAAAATGCTTTTGGATATCTTAGATCTGAAAGAGGAGTGCATCGATTAGTTAGGATTTCACCTTTTGATCAAAATGCTAGAAGGCATACTTCTTTTGCATCAGTTGCTGTAATGCCAGATGTTGAAAAAGATGTTGATGTAGAAATTGATGAGTCCGATTTAAGAGTTGATACTTATCGTGCGAGTGGGGCAGGTGGACAACATGTTAATAAAACAGATTCAGCTGTTAGGATAACTCATATACCAACTGGTTTAGTCGGGGCTTCACAAAGTTCTAGGTCTCAGCATCAAAATAGAGACAAAGCTATGAAGCTTTTAAAAGCAAAATTATACGAACAAGAAATGCTTAAGAAACAAGAAGAGCTAGAAAGTATTGCTGGGGAGCGAAAGAAAATAGATTTTGGTTCTCAGATTAGATCTTATGTGATGCAGCCCTATCAAATGGTTAAAGACCTTAGAACAAATAGTGAAACTGGAAATGTTGATGCTGTTCTAAATGGGGACATTGATCAGTTTATAGAAGCATATCTAATGTCAGAAGAGCATAATATCGGATAAGCTAAAATAATAACTAGTTGATTTTACTGTAAAAATGAATTAGCTATATCACTATTATGTTTGATAAAAGTGTTGAAAAATTTCCACATAAGAAAAACCACACATTCTTAGCTTTTTGCAGTGTTTCTCCTTTGTATGCTCCTGCAGCAAATGCAGGTCAGAAGTTTTTAGAAGCCCAGGCAAAAGATGGAATTTGTCTTTTTGATCAGTATACAGAATTAACAACTAGATTTAGAAAAGCTGCTGGGAAGCTTTTAGATGTGGATATGAGGGATATAACAATTCCTATTAATACATCTGAGGCTTTAAACATAGTTGCTAATGGTTATCCATTTAAACCTGGGGATGAGGTTATTAGCTTTGAGCATGAATATCCTGCAAATCATTATCCTTGGGTGTTGCAACAAAAAAGAGGAGTTAAGCTTAAGTTACTTCAGAATCATAAATTATCTAATCCTGTTTTAGAAGGAAAGGATGCCGATGGTTTAATTGGAGGCTGGAGTTGGCAAGAACTTGAGTCTTTAGTAACAGAGAGAACAAAAATTATTGCGCTTAGTCATGTTCAATTTACTAGTGCATATGCAGCAGACTTAGAAAAACTAGGTGAGTTTTGTAAGGGAAAAAATATTGATTTAGTTATTGATGCTGCACAAAGTTTAGGTAGCTTACCAATTTATCCTGAAAAATATGGAATTTCAGCAGTGGCAGCTTCTGGTTGGAAGTGGCTAATAGGACCTATTGGAACAGGTGTGTTTTATACATCTGCTGAGTTTAGAGAAAAAATAGAAATTACAATGTCTGGCTCTGATCATATGGAGCAACAAGCAGAGTATTTAGATCATAGTTGGCGTCCATTTAGTGATGGTAGAAAATTTAATTATTCTACTTTGCCTTATGCTTGTGTTGAGGGCTTAAGCACTGTGATTGAAGAAGTCTTTAATACTTATGGAATAGAAGAGATACAGAAAGAGATTTATAGAATGCAAGACTTTGGACTAAAGCTTTTAAATCGTGATAAATATACTCCATTAGTTCATGAAGGCGTTAATAGAGCAGGGTTTATTTCTATTATTCCTAAAAATGGGGATGCTAAAGAAATACACTTAGAACTAAAAAAACAAGGAGTGTTAATTACTCCAAGAGACGGTTACTTACGTTTTGCTCCTCATTTTTGTTCTACAGAAGAAGAAGTAGAGAAAGGAATAAGTATACTGAATAGCTTATAGAAACTAGAAAAAATTATGATTGATTCAAGTAGCTTCGGAAAATTATTTAAGATCACAACATTTGGTGAAAGCCATGGGCCAGCTCTTGGTGTTATTATAGATGGTTGTCCTTCAGGCCTAGAGCTTGATTTAGATTTAATTAGAAAAGAACTTGATAGAAGAAAGCCTGGTCAGTCTAAATTAGTTACTCCTAGAAAAGAAAATGATGACTTTGAAATATTAAGTGGAGTTTTTGAAGGGAAAACTACAGGAACACCAATTTGTTTTTTAATTAGAAATACAAATGCAAAAAGTAAAGACTACTCGGAAATAAAAGATTTATTTAGACCAGGTCATGCTGATTTTACTTATCATGCAAAGTATAGACATAGAGACTATAGAGGTGGCGGGCGTTCAAGTGCTAGAGAAACTGTCGCAAGAGTTGCTGCGGGTGCAATTGCTAAACAGCTACTAGCAACTATCGGTGTTGAGTTTAAAGGTGGGGTGGTAAGAATAGGAAATGTTGTTGCTAAGAAAAGAGACTTCACACTTGTAAATGACTTGAACTGTGTTGATCCTGATGTTGTAGAGGCGATGGAAAAGGAAGTAAGCACTGCAAGGAAAGAAAAAGATTCGGTTGGAGCAGAGGTAGAAGTAGTAGCTGAGAATCTTCCAATTGGAATTGGTGAACCTATTTTTGCTAAATTAGATGCGGCAATTGCAGCTGCTATGCTTTCAATTCCTGCTGTAAAAGGAGTTGAGTTTGGTTTAGGTTTTGAGGTTGCTGCAAAAAGAGGAACAGAAGTAAACGATAGAATGAGAGCTGATGGTTTTGTTTCTAATAATCATGGTGGGGTTCTTGGGGGTTTATCTTCAGGTGCACCAATAGTAGTAAGAATAGCCTTAAAGCCTACATCTTCTATACCGCAAGACATAGAATCTATTGATAAGAATTTAAAAGATAGAATGATTTCTACAAGAGGCAGACATGACCCATGTGTGGGAATTAGAGCTGTGCCAATAGCTGAAGCGATGCTTGCTTTAGTCTTGGTAGATTTTTGGATGCAGGACTTAGCTGTTAAAAAAGCGCAAGAAAATTTCTTTCCTGTAAAGCCTATTAAGTATTAAGAGTAAGTATTAACAGTAAATATTAAAGATTGGCTATGCTTGAACAATTTAAATCTGAAATAGCTAAAAGTATAAAAGAAGTTTGCTCGCTAGATTACGATAAAATTTACTCTCTTTTAGAAAAGCCTAAAAATAGAGACCATGGTGACTTTGCTTTTCCTTGTTTCTTAATAGCTAAAGAACAGAAAAAAAATCCAAAAGAATGTGCGAGTTACGTAGTTGAGAATATAAAATTATCAACTGATACTGCTAGTGCTAAGGAGCTTGGGCCTTTTATTAATTTTTCTCTAAATAGAGAGAAAGTAAATAAGCTTGTAGTTGAAGAAATTCTTAAGCAAAGAGAAAAATTTGGCACAACTAGCATAGAGAAAAAAGTGCTTCTAGAATACAGCAGTCCTAATATTGCAAAGCCTTTTCATGTTGGCCATCTTAGACCAACGTTACTTGGTAGTTGTTTGGACAGAGTTTACAGGCATCGTGGTTGGAATGTCGTTAGTGTAAATCACTTAGGAGACTGGGGAACGCAGTTTGGTTTTGTTTTTGCTGGTTGTAAGCTTTGGGGTAAACCTGAGAATGAATCAGTTAGTGCTTTAGTAGAGCTTTATAGGAAAGCAACAGCACTGAAAAAAGAACAAGGTCAAGACGGGGAAGTTAATAAAATAGCTAGACAGTATTTTATTGATTTAGAAAAAGGGGATGCTGAAGCAAAAGAATTCTGGGAATGGTGCTTAGATATTAGTCTTAAGTATTTAAAAGAAACTTATAAAAGATTAGATATAAAATTTGATCATTACATTGGAGAATCTTTTTATGCTCCAATGTTACCGGATTTGAAAAAAGATTTAGGGGAATTACTAGTTGAATCTGAAGGAGCTCTTGGAGTTGATTTAGGTGAGGATTTGGGTTTTGCAAGAATTACAACAGAAGATGGACGTTCACTTTATTTAGCAAGGGATTTATCTGCAGCTGAGTATAGATATGAAAAATTCAAATATGACTTAGCAGTTTATGTAGTGGGGGCTCCGCAGAAGTTACATTTTCAACAGTTAAAAGAAATAATAAGTAAACAAGGCAAGGATTATAATATTGAGCATGTAGCTTTTGGACATGTTCTAGGGATGTCTACTAGGGGAGCAGGAGAGTTTATTGAGTTAAATTCTTTTGTAGATGAGAGTTACAATAAAGCACTTGAAGCATATAGGTCTCAGCTAAAGGGTGAAGCGAACAGTGAAGCTAGAGGGGAAGAAGAAATAGCACTCTCTGTATCAAAAGCCGCAATTACTTTTAGCACTTTATCTAAGACTAGAATTAAAGATGTACAGTTTTCTTGGGAAGAAGCATTAGCTTTTCAAGGCGATAGTGGGCCATATATTTTATATGCATACGCAAGAATTAATAGCGTGAAACAAAAAGCAGGGATTGAAATTCCAGATACTATAACTGCAAGTGATTTAAGTGAGGATTCTGCTTATAATTTAGTAATGCAATTAAGTCAGTTTGAAAGTGCACTAGATAAAACAATAGAAAGTAACGACCCGGCGTATCTTTGTGCTTATAGTTTGGACTTAGCAAAGTTGTTTTCTAAAGCTTATCAAGAGCTTAAAGTAGTTGGGGATGAAAGAGCAAAAAGTAGGTTAGCTCTTTTTGAAGCAACAGCAGTAGTAATTAAAATATGTCTTAATTTATTAGGCGTAAAAACAATAGATAGAATGTAGTGAAGACTCACATATCTAAAATCTTTGATTCTGAGTGTAAGAAAAGAGTTGAACTTGTATCAGGCTTAAAGTTAGGCTCAAAAATTCATTTATCTGCTACTTGTGGAACGGGCATGTCAGCAGTTCTAAAACTTTTAAAAGATGCTGGTTTTTATTGTACTGGAAGTGATAAAGCCTTTTATCCTCCTATGGGTTCAGTTGTAAAAGACTTAGCAGATGAAATTTTTGAAGGTTACAACTCAAAGAATATAGCAAAAGATGTTGATTTAGTAGTTATTGGCAATGCTTTATCAATAGATAATCCAGAAGTTCAATATGTTCTAGAAAATAAAATACCTTATGCCTCAATGGCAGAAGTATTTAGTGCACTTTTAATTGGAAAAAGAGACTACTGTGCTAAGTCAATTGTTGTTACTGGAACTCACGGTAAAACTACTACTACTTCAATGCTTGCTGAATTATTAGAGGCTTCAAGTCGGGAGCCTGGATATTTTATAGGAGCAATTCCAACAAATTTACCTTCTGGCTTAAGAATGGTGAGCAAAAATCTTGAAGCAAAAGATAGGACGGTGGTGCTTGAAGGTGATGAGTATGACTGCGCATTTTTTGCAAAATTTGCAAAGTTTCAATGCTACAGGGCTGATATAGTAATTATTACTTCTCTCGAGTTTGACCATGCAGATATATACTCGTCGATAGAAGAAATTGAAGAACAATTTATGGTCTTAATTTCTAAGCTACCTGATGATGGTCTTGTACTTGCTTGTAGAGAAGATAAGGGAGTTTTAAATTTAATTAATAAATTAAAAGAAGAAGATAGAAAGAAAGTTAAGTTTTACGGAAAAATTGATAGTGAATATAAAATTCTAGAAAGAGAAGTTTTAGAAGGGAAGCAAAAACTAACGCTAGACTTAAACGGAGAAACTAAAGAATTAGAATTAAAAGTAAGTGGAGAGTATAATGCATTAAACGCTCTATCTGCTCTTGCTGTAGCAAAAGAATTAGATATAGAAGTGAATCTAAAAGGCTTAGAGAATTTTAGAGGAGCCTTAAGAAGACAGCAGTTAATTTTTGATAAAAATGACATTAAAGTCATTGAAGATTTTGCTCATCATCCAACAGCGGTAGCTAAGACTTTAAAGGGAATAAAAGAAGCATATCCTAATAGTGAAATTATAGCAGTGTTTGAACCTAGGTCTAATACGAGTAGACAAGACTTTTTCCAAGCTCAATACGCAAAAGCTTTCGACTCCGCTGATAAAGTAATTATTAAGACTATTGATACTCATACGTCTTATAGTAAGAATAATACTGAGAGTAAGGTTCTAGATTTAAATCAACTAGTAAGAGAGATTTCAATAGACAAGACTGATAAGGCAATTTTAGTTGATAGTGTTGAAGAGATTTCAAATACAATTATCTCTAGTGCTAAGTCTGGAAAAGTAGTTAATTCTAAAAAAGTCTTTGTTTTAATGAGTAATGGAGCTTTTGGTGGTTTGCCAAAAATGCTAGTAGAAAAATTAAAGAAGCAGTGTAAGTAGAAGTAGTATAAGTAGAAGTAAAAGGAAGATTTAAATGGCAGATAAAAAGAAAGTAGTAAAAGGCATCACTCTAGCTCAAGGACTAATTGCAGCAATGAAAGCAATTGATAATCAAATCGCAAGAAAGATGCAAAGAAGTCCAGCTGAAAGAGAAGAAGCAGGAGTTCAAAAATGGTCTCCGTATGCTGAAAAAGTAGAACAAACAACAGCTCTAGTATTAGATGCCTTTGGTTCTCAGGATATAGAATTAGATTCAATATTAGTTTCATCTCAAGCAATGGTTAAAGCTCTTTATTTAATTATAGAAGAAGTTGAGGACTTAGGGGAATTAAGAACAACCTATTGTCAGGATGCTTTAGAAAAAATTGATAGAGATGTAAGGCAGGGACTCAGTCTATACAATCAAGAAAAACTAAATTAATCCTTTCATTATTATTTAGTTACGCTAGAAGGTCTTAGTCTTAGTCTTAGTCTTAGTCTTAGTCTTAGTC
>CAYOZL010000059.1:0-13651 GCA_964408435.1 uncultured Bdellovibrionales bacterium
ACAAATCACGTGATTTTTTGCACTGCGTGCAAAAAACCCGTATTCTACAACGTTAATCCATCTCCCCAAAACAGTAATTGAACGATGATAATATATTTCATATATTCCTAGATAGTGACTAGTTTTGGAATATTTGAGAACAGAAGTTTTCAAATCAATATGAAAAATTTAACATCTAACAGCCTTGCTCATGGACTATGCAGTGTAGCCCTTGGTAATTGTATTGGTATATTTATTCTCTATGTCGTTACTGGACGAGATCTTGAAAAGTTTGAAAGTCATGCATTGGGAACACTACTAGGAGTAGGGATATTTTATGCGGTAGGAATGACTTTCTTTTATATGAAAAAACGTAAATTAGAGGACTAACAACACAAAGCACGTAATTTTGTAACCTTAGACGGTGATTAAATAATGCCTACAATACTATGAAGACATCAATACTATTTTTTATTTCATTTTTTTTATTTATTAGCACAAGCAAAGTTCAGGCTGATAAATCTTTGCCAATTAAAGTAGTTTCTCAGTCGAAATAATAAAAAACCTCTGTGCACCAGCTGCTGCAGAAATAATTACTAGCTTCTATGGTCGTAATGACTTGGATCAGTATGTAATTGCAAAAGGCGTATGCTCTATGGTTGCTGGATACAAAAAAAGGTATCCTAAAACAAACCCTATTCCATGCAGGTGGCCTGATTATAAAGAAACATATCAACCAATTCTTGCCAACTTCCTGAGCAAAGAAGGCTTTCGAGTTAAAACAACTCGTTCTAGTTATGACAAGAGTTCAGGTAATGTTAGTAAAAAAAGACAAAGTGAGCTTTTAGATCTTATAAATAAAGGAATACCAACAATTATTCATGTCGAAAGGCATTATTTATTAGTAGTTGGATATGATGAGTTAAGTAAAGAACTTTTAATTAATGATCCAGCTGGAGGGAAACAACTTAGAGTAAAGTTTTCATTTTTTATAAACCGCTATAATCCATGGTATAAAGGTAGGAAAGGCTGGGATGGAAGGTATTTATCAGTCTGGAAAAATTAAAATTTGATCATAGAACTCGCACACAAATTCACATCATTGGGAGCACTAAAGCAATTCGCTCTACTGAGCCTGCATATTAAAATATTCATGCAAATAACTTAATTATGTGATAGAATACACTCGTTTTATAACAATTATTTTGGAAAATATTAATGATTACTGAAAAAGAAATTTTAGAAGCCCAAAAAGCTTGGGGTGAAGGAATAGTTAAAATTGGAAAAGTATTTCTTGATGAAGGAGACTACAGTGCCGCTGCAGAAGATCACATCTATAATTTTTATAACTATCAAGAAGAACAAGTTTTATTTAAACCAACATTAGTTTCTCAAAAACAATTTAGAAAAGATTTTGAAGGGGCTCTATCTTACTTTGTAGGAGGAAATGAGCTTTACCCAGAAGATCACGGATTTGCGATAAAACCATGGTCGGAAGTAAATTGGGAAAATATTGGAACTAAAGTAATTGGTAACATGGGTATTGCTATGGGTAATTACTATTTTACTATGGTTGATGGAGGAGACGTTGTAAAAGTTGAGTATTCCTTTGCTTATACTAAAAATGCAGATGACCAACTAAAAATAATTCTACACGATTCACACGTTCCATACTCTCCGGCATAAAGCTGAAGAAAAAAACTAAATCATAAGCGCATCTAATCACGCACTTATGATTTCAAAAGATTTTCAACTTCTTGATTATTTAATTCTCTAATTATTTTTGATTGATTAATTATGTGCATAGCTACTAATTTTCCATCTTTAATCTTGTGAGTCGCATCAAAAGAAACCCTAATAGCAGACCTCCTTTCCCTCTCACTAAAACCCATAGCTTTTAAAACCCTTGAATCTCCGCCCTTAGAACATGCAGAACCAGCTGAAATTATTACTTCTTCTTGCATAAGTTTTTTCACCAAATCTACAGCAGAGACATCTTTAATTATAAGCATTGAAGTATTATTAAGCCTGTCTTTTTTATGGCCTATTATCTCTACATTTTCTAGATTCGCTAGTATCTGCGCTTCAAAAAAATCTCTAGTAAATGAATCCTTTAGTGAAGAATATGTCTTGCTAAATTCTTCTTTTTTTAATTCACAAGCCAGACCAAAAGCTGAAATTAAAAGAGTGGCTTGAGTACCTCCCCTTCTTCCATCTTCTTGACCTCCTCCTGTGATTGGAGAAATCCAATTTGTTCCTTCTTTAACAACCAATGCCCCAACTCCTTGAGGGCCAGCGATTTTGTGAGAAGAAAAAGCAATTATGTCTGCCGGGCTTTTTCTAAAACTAAAAGCTTCTTTTCCAATACTTTGGGTTACATCTGAAAATAAAATTTTAGGGCCTATCTTTTCTCTAACTTCTTCTAGCTTGAACTTAACTCCAGTTTCATTATTTGCACTCATTAATGACAATAATGTTGGCTTAGAATTCTTAGTGTTAGAAAAATCTAGCTCCCCATTTCTATTCGCTGTAATCTCTTTATGCTCTACTTCGCTAACTTGCTTTAAGGACTGATAGACTTGAGTTACAGCTGAATGTTCTGTTGCGCTTGCAATAGAACTAAAATCTTTCTTATTAGCTAAAAAACTACCCAATATAGCTAGATAGCAGCTTTCAGTTGCTCCACTAGTAAAGATTATCTCTTCTGGTTTAGCATCTATTAAAATAGAAACTTGTTTTCTAGCTTTTTGTATTAAATCTCTAGAATAGCTATTAAATAATTGTGAGGGATTGCCAATAGTTCCATTGGTATCAGTACCCAGTAACTCTGATATATGCTTAGCTACTTCTTTTCTTATTGGAAGACCTGAATTAGTATCAGCGTTAATCATAGTATTGTATTTACAGCCTAATATTTGTAGTGCAGTATTAGTAGTATTAATTAGAATTTAAATTACTATCTTTATAATGAAAAATATAGACCTAATAATACCATTAATACTTTTGCTCTTTGCACTATGTGTATTAACATTCTTGGTTTATTCAGCCATAAGACCTCTTGTTTCTTTGTTTAAAGTATTTAAAGAAAGCTCGAAAATTAAGCTAGCAAGTCAAAAACTTCAAAATGTAGAAAAGCTATTAGAGCAAGATAAAATAAAAAAAGCTTTAGAAGAGCTTAAAAAAACATTTTTAGTAGATCATTTTAAAACTGAACAAGGAATAAAAGCTCTAAGCACTCATCATCAAGAAGCTTTATCTAGTTGCATTGCTGCTGCTGAGCAACTTGGAGGAAGATTAGAGAACTTAGCTAAAGTAGAAAATATACTTACTGAAAGATCTGAAATGTTTTCTATTTATAATAAAGCAAATCAATCTTTTCAAAGCTTAAAAAATAAAAGATTAAAAGAAGGTAAGAATATCCCTAACTGGTCTAAAGAAGAATACAAAACAAGAATTGTCCAAGTTAAACAAGAGTTAGCAAGGAATGAAAAATCTTTAGAAAAAGAGCTTAATAAACTTTTTATGTTCTTAAATAATAGATCTCAAGAAAATATCGTTTATCATTAGTTTTTTCTAGATACCTTTTTCTAAATACCTCTTTTCTAAAAACCCTCTAAAACTATTTTTCCTGTTGTGCTTCCACTTTCTATTTTTGTATGAGCTTTTTTAAGATTCTCTGCGTTTATCTCTCCAAGCACTTCTGTAAGAGTCGTTTTTATTTTACCCTCATCTACTAATTTAGATACTTGATTTAAAAGCTTACTTTGTTCCTCTATATCAGGAGTATTAAAAAGAGACCGAGTGAACATTAACTCCCAATGTAGTGAAATTGCTTTTAGTTTTAATGGTATTGCATTTAGTTCAGCGGGGTCATCGATTAAGCCAAAACGACCTTGTGGGGCTATTAACTCTAAGATGTCTTCGAAATGCTTATCAGTTTGAGTAGTTGAAAAAACAAAGCCCGGTTGAGAGATACCTTGTTGAGTTATCTTCTTAACTTGAGGTGCTAAAGGCTTAAGATGATTCACAACAAAATCTGCCCCTAGTTCTTTTACCCAATTCTGAGATTCTTCTCGTGAAGCGCTCGCAATAACTTTTAACTTTGTTAATGCTTTTACTAATTGAATTGTAATTGAGCCTACTCCTCCTGCTCCTCCTATTAGCAAAATAGTATCTGAGCCTTCAGCAGTTTGTTCATTAATTTTTAATCTATCAAATAACATTTCCCAGGCAGTAATTGCTGTTAATGGAAGCGCTGCTGCTTGAGCATGAGATAAACTTTTAGGTTTCCTCCCTACTATTCTTTCATCTACTAGATGATACTCTGCATTTGTTCCTACTCTAGAAATATCTCCTGCATAGAAAACTTCATCGCCTACTTTAAAATTTTTTACTTCTTCTCCACATACTTCTACTATTCCTGAAGCATCATAACCTAGAACTTGCCAATCGGTTTCAGTTTGAGTTCTAGCTACTCTAAGTTTCGTATCTACTGGGTTTACAGAAATTGCTTTTAGTTTAACTAATAGGTCTTTTTTAGATGCTATTGGTTTTTCTAAATTAATGTCTTCTAAGACATTAATATCTCCAGGCGTTTTGTATCCGATTGCTTTCATAAGAAAATTGTTTATCACATCTTAAATGCTTCTGCATTCTGGCTTATGAGTATCAAAGTATGATAATCAAAAAACCATGAAATACAAAAAACTAAATAATACAGATATAAAATTAAGCACTTACTGCCTAGGCACTATGACCTGGGGTCAACAAAACACAGAGAAAGAAGGTCATGAGCAAATGGATATTGCTCTTAATGCTGGTGTTAATTTCTTTGATACAGCTGAGCTTTATGCTGTTCCTCCAATGGCAGAGACTTACGGGAGAACTGAGGAGATTATTGGTACTTGGTTTAGTGAGAGAAAAAATAGAGATAAAGTATTCCTTGCTAGTAAAGTAGTCGGTGCTGCAAGACCAATGAAGTGGATTAGAGAAGGCCAAGCTATTCTTGATAAGAAAAATGTTATTGCTGCCTTAGAACAAAGCTTAAAAAGACTGCAAACAGATTATATAGATTTGTATCAATTACATTGGCCAAATAGGCAACATTATCATTTTGGCAATCATTACGTCTCGCATAACAATACAGATGTTAAAAAAGAAGAAGAATTAATGCTTGAAGTATTAGAGACTCTTGATGAACAAATAAAAGCGGGAAAAATTAGACATATTGGTTTATCAAATGAAACTTCTTGGGGAACGCTTAAGTATCTAGAACTATCTAAAAAACATAATCTTCCTAAAATGATTACAATTCAAAACGAATATAGTTTGCTTTGTAGGCATTTTGATAAAGATTTACATGAAGTATCTTTATTTGAAAATGTAGGTTTACTTGCATGGTCGCCACTAGTTGCAGGAGCAATAACTGGTAAGTACTTAGGAGATGTAATTCCAAAAGGTACTAGAAGAGGAATTTTTAATCGCTCAACTTATAGGCAATCTGAGAATTCTGATTCGGCAATTAGAGAATATATGGAACTTGCAAAGGATTGGGACATGGATGTTTGTCATATGGCAATTGCATTTACACTAAGTAGGCCTTTTACAACTGCATCAATTGTTGGAGCAACAAGCGCACAACAATTAAAACATAATTTAAAAGCTGTAGATGTAGAACTAGATCAAGAAATACTAAAAGAGATAAATAAAATTCATAGAAAGTATCCTAGACCTTTTTAATTGCCTCTAGATACCTTCTAAATACTTCTCTGCTTCCATCGCTGCCTTACATCCACTTCCAGCAGCTGTTATCGCTTGACGATAATGTGAATCTTGTACATCTCCACATGCAAAGACTCCAGGTACATTTGTAGCCGTTACATTTGGATTAGTAATTATATAACCCGTTTCATCAGTTGTAATTACAGATTTAAATAATTCTGTATTTGGTCTATGTCCTATTCCATAAAAAATTGCAGCAGTTGAAACTTCTTTTTGTTCTCCTGTTTGAGTATTTTCAAAAACACCCGCGGTAACTCCTGACTTTTTATCTCCTAGAATTTTAACTAAAGAATGATTATATAATACTTCTATTTTAGAACTTTCCTTAACTCTATCTTCCATTATTTTAGAGGCTCTAAAAACATCTCTTCTTAGAACTATTGTAACTTTTTTTCCAAACTTACTTAGAAATAATGCTTCCTCACAGGCACTATCACCGCCTCCAATAACAATGATGTCTTCGTCTTTAAAAAAAGCTCCATCACAAGTTGCACAAGTTGACAGACCAAAGCCCATCATTTCTTTTTCCTCTGCTAAGCCTAAAGTCTTAGCAGTTGCTCCAGTAGCGATAATTAAAACTTTTGTTTCTATTACTTTATCACTGAAAGTAATTTTTATTGGTTTACTTTCTAATTCAACTTTTGTAGCCCAGCCAGTTTCGAATCTTGTACCAAATTTCTCAGATTGAGCTCTCATGTTAGAAATTAAATCTGGACCAAGTACTCCTGCAGGAAAACCAGGGAAGTTCTCTACATCCGTAGTTGTAGTTAATTGTCCACCAGGTTCTGGGCCTTCTAATACTAGGGGTTTTAAATCTGCTCTTGAGCAATATAGCGCCGCTGTTAGTCCTGCTGGTCCCGAACCAAGTATTACTACTTCTTCCATGATTTATTGATCCCTTATAGTTTCTTCAATACACTAAGCATATGTATAAAAACTTTTCATACATTAGTAAAATTAACATACGCTTAGACGCACTAATTAGTGCTTGCTTAGGAATTAGCAAAAATAAAGCTGCTAAATACTGTGACAATGGATTTGTTAGAGTTGATAGGAAAGTAAGAAAATCTGGCTATAGCGTAAAAGAAAAATCTAAAATCGTTATTAAAGAAAAAATTAAAGACTTAATCGCTGGCACCTCCCTAGAAGCTAAAAAGCTTAGTATAAAAATTGCCTATGAAGATAGTGACTTAATTATTCTTGAAAAACCCAGCAACATTCATTGTGTAAGAAAATCTGAAAAAGAAGAATATACAATTGCAGACTTTTTAGCTGATAATTACCCAAGTAGTATTAATGCTACTGAAAACACAAAAGAATCAGGTCTTATTAATAGGTTAGACTACCAAACTTCTGGTTTAGTTTTAGCAGCAAAGAATAAAAACACTGCAAAAGAATTAAAAGAAATTCAAAAACAAAAGAAAATAGAAAAAACCTATCTTGCTGTTGTTAGAAACTTGCCAGCTACGAGAGTTATTTGCTCTGGTTTTACCCACAATAAAGATAACTCTGTAGAACTTATAAATAATGAGCTAGATGAAGAACTTAATATTAAAAAAAATGAGACTAAAAAAAGCTACACTACTAGAATTACAAATGTAGAAAAATTTCAAAAAAACTTATTCTTACTAGAGATTAAAGGAACTAATTTTTACAGGCACCAAATTAGAGCTCATTTAGCTAGTATTGGCTCTGCGTTAATAGGGGACCCTTTATACAATAAAGAAAATGAATACGAGCAATTCTTTTTACACTCATCTAAAATAAAATTTAGGCTAAACTCGAAAAAGGAAATTTTTGTAGATATTGGCCTGAGCTCTGAAATAAAGAATCAGTGGGAAAAACAAATAAAAAAAGGGAGAAGCGATTAGCTTCTCCCTTTTAAAGTAAAAATTAAATCTAGACTAGAATAGTCCGCTTACTTTACCTGCAACTAAAAGTGCAAATACAACAAGTGATTCAATAAATGCTACACCAAGAATCCAAGGTACAAACATTTGACCTGCTGCTCCTGGGTTTCTGCCGATACTTTCTAGTGCAGATGACATTACTTTAGACTGACCTAAAGCTCCACCGAATGCTGCTATTGCAATAGCAAGAGCTGCAAGGCCCTCGTTATTCAAAATAGCATTACTTACACCATCTGCTGCGTAAGCAGGGCTAACTATTCCAAAAGCAAGAATTACGGAAATCGTTAAGATATTACCAAATAAACGCATGTTTTTCCTCCTAAATAATAAAACTTTAAATTAACTCTAAAAACTTAATGTTCGTGAGCCACCGCAAGACGTATATAGATCATGCTAAGCAATGTAAAGACAAATGCCTGAATAAAACAAACCATAGTGCCAAGAAGTAAAAAAATTACTGGCACAGGTATATATAAACCATTAGTTAGTTCAGTAAATATGGATAGTGCCAAATGGTCTCCTGTCATATTTCCAAACAATCTAAGACTTAAAGTCATTGGTCTTACACAGTGACTTATTACTTCAATTACAAATAACATTGGAGCAATAAAGATAACTGGACCACATAAGTTCTTTAAATAATTAACTATTCCTACCTCTTTAATTCCCCAGTAATTATAAAGACCAAAAACTACTAGAGCAATTCCCATATTAAATTGAAACAAATCAGTAGGCATTAAAAAGCCCGGAATTAAGCCGATGATATTAAGAAAGAATATAAAAACAAAAAGGCTACCTAGAAACGGCATATACTTTCTATTTTCCTTCCCCATGGCCGTATCTACAAGACCAATCACCATATCACTAAAAGCATGAAAAAATGTTCTACAGCCAAATCCTGAGGACGGAACCTCTGGTTCTTTAGCCTTCTTTAGTCCTCTAAGAGCCACAAAAGAAATTAAGAATAAAAGTCCGGAAACAAAAAGAGCCGTAGCCATTGGAGCTTTTTCGTGTCCGACTATAGAATCTATAAAAAGTAAATTTGATGACATATTTTAGATATCTTATTTTGATAGTTTATTTACGAGTCTTTACTACAATAATTAAACCAATAAGTATAGTTAGTTGAAAACAGTTCTTATAACTTTTTGAGTCTTAATCCAAACTTAAAAGAATGCTTAAAACTATATAAAGCTTTATTTCATATCAATCTGCATATTAACCTGACAAGCACCTGGTTTAACTGTCTTTTTTAAAAAAAGCTAGAGAACTTTCTGTTTCTTACCTGCCTGAAAAACTAAGGCCAATAAGATAAATATAACCAAGAACAATGAAGCAAGAAAAGATGTTATTGCTGGAAGTATAAATGCGCGACTATAGGAGTTTATAAGTATAAAGATTGAAAAGATTATAAATGTTTTAAAAGTTAAAAATATTAATAAATCAACTGGGTTAATTTTTCTTAAAATAAACTGCTCAATTAGCATCTTCCATAACGACAAATTGACCGTACAACTTAAAATCCCAAAAAGATAAAATAAAAATATATTTTTCTTAAAAAATATTAAGAAAAATATGCTCAATGTCATACAAGAAATTATATTTGCTAGTTCAAACTGTTGTTTTTTCATTTTTTAAGAATAGATTAAAAAAAAATTGAACAAGAGTAAACACATAGCATAAGCGATCTAAATTCGTTGTGAAACTTAAATGGTTTTGTAAATCAAAGTGAAAAAAAAAGATTTTTTTTTCACCTTTGCAGTAAGCTGTAATCATAAGAAAATAAAATTTAAGTAGTTTTAACTAAGCTTTTCTTAATTTGTAATCTTTGGCTCCAAAGAGTAACTTGCCTGTTCGCAAAAAAGACTAAATTAAATCTTGTTTGTGATGTTTTTTAAAAGATAGTGTTTTCTAGATTTTTTGAAAAACAGATTTTAAATTAATTTTTTAATTATTAGTTTCAAAGCTAATAAATTAGTAAGAAGGGTGAATGGAAAGACTAGATAGTTTATTGTTAAATGCAAACTTAGCTAGTCCGGTCACTAAATACATAAGCAAAAATCAAAACAGTCAAAAAAGTGCTGTGCAAATTGCTACAAACAATCCTGCTATAAACTCTGCTCTTAAAGAGAATCATCTTCAAGAAAACTGGAGCAAGGCCTTAGATATTATTAAATCAGAAGTAAATTCGAAGCTTTACTCTGCTTGGTTCTCTTCTCTAAAGTTTTTAGATGCTAATCTTTCTACAGATATTCTGGACTTAAAACTCTTAGCTCCAAATAATTTCACCAAAGACCATATATTTAGAGAACATAAATCTTTACTAGTTAGTGCTGTTAAAAAAGCCTACTCCTCTAAAAGAGTAAAAATTGCATTTAAGGTGCTTACTAACTCTCCTACTAAGAAAAATAAGATTAGTAGTAAAGACTTAGCTAAAGATTATAATAAAAGCAGGCCTAATAATTCTAGCTTGAATCCTAATTACAGCTTTTCTAACTTTATAGTTGGCCAGTGTAATAAAATTGCTCATGATTCCTGCCTTAATGCATCAAAGAATTTAGGCAAAGTATATAACCCTCTATTTATATATGGAGATTCAGGCCTTGGAAAAACTCACTTAGCAAACGCTATAGGAAATAAGTGTATAAAAGAAAATAAAAAAGTTTTATTTGTTTCCTCTGAAAGATTTGTCTCTGAGCTTGTTGCTTCTATTAGAAATAAAAAAATGGATACTTTTAAGCTCAGGTTTAGAAATTCCGACTTATTAATTATAGATGACATCCAGTTCATTATCGGCAAACAAAGAACTCAAGAAGAATTCTTTCACACATTTAATGAATTATTCGAAAAACAAAAACAAATAATTATTACTTCCGATAAAGCTCCTCAACATTTTGAAAATTTAGAGCCAAGACTACGCTCTAGATTCTCAAGTGGCTTATCAATTGATCTAAAAAGCCCAGATATTGATACGATTAAAAAAGTTATATTAAATAACTCAGCAAAATTAGCTCTTAATTTATCAGAAGAATCAATTTCTTTAATTAGTAGCAGAGTAAATAGTAATTTTAGAGAATTAGAAGGAGCAATTAATAGAATTTCTGCGATTTCTAAAAATCCAAGCCCTGAACAAATACTAGAAGTATTAAATAATCTTTATCCTAGAAAGCATAAAAAAGTTAGCGCTCCATTAATAATGGAATTAGTAAGTGATAAATTTAATCTTGAAGTTAAAGACCTTACTGGAAAAAGAAGAACAAAGAATATCGCTGCTGCAAGACATATTGCCATGTATTTATGTAGGGATATAACCGCTCTTTCTTATCCTGAAATTGGTAGGTTATTTGGCGGAAGAGATCACTCTACTGCTATTCATGCTTTTAAGACTGTTGAGAAAAAAATGCTAGGAAGTCAGGAATATAAGCAAGAATTAGAATCTATTCGAAATTCTATAAGAAATTAAATAAAAGTTTTAATTTAAAGCTTTGATGGCAAGTTAACCTTAGTTTTTAATTATCCAAGAGTTAATCTATTTAAATAACTAACTAAAACCCCTGTAAAAGTTGGCTCCACTGCTTCTACTTTTGGTCTTACGTCTTTTTCATGGTCGATAGTAATTCCTGGTTCTTGAGCAGGATTACTAACCACTGCAAGCGTTGAGTTTTTAAGTCTCGCTGCTCTTCCAAGCTTTGCTGCCGCATTGACACTCATTCCAGCAAGTTGGCCACCACGTCTTCTTATTTCTACAACATCTAGATCAGTCTCGTAGTTTGGACCAAGGTACTGACTGTAAATTCCTTCTTGATATGGTATTTCACTCTCAGCGAAGACCTGCTTAAGCAGCTCTCTTCTGTCTTCACTCATAAAATCATCCATCGGTGGATGAAGTTTTTCCACAAAGCCTGCTTGAAACGCTTCAAAGCCTGCAAGCGGATTTCCTGGTACATCAAAATTAATGCATCCATTTACAACGACCAAATCTCCTGGCTCGAATTTTTTATCTACTGCTCCAACTGCCGCAGTTTGAATAAAATCAAGCTCGTCTCTTTTTCTCCCGCCAAGCTCAAAAAGTAAATACGGAAGAAAGGCCTGCTCGGTAAAGTCTAACTCGACACAAGGCGTTTCGTAACAATGATAACGACCCTGAGCAATGATAACCAACTTACCGTTAACTTCAATTAAGTGTAGTAGACCTTTATGTCCCTCCGCTCCAGGCTTTCTTAAGCCAGGAAGCTTTTTGTATTTAATTGGCTTAGAAACAGACTTAAAGTGGTCAAGCAAGCTGGTATTAACAGAACCAACAACCAAAAGAGCCGAGACCTCTCTTTCTTTTAAGGCCTTTTTCCATTTTTTTTGAACTGCGCTTAGAACATCCTTAAGAATATTGAAATTTGGCATAGGTCGAATCCCTAAAAAAACTAAAAAAACAAAATGCCATCAAGGCCCGTAATCTTTTACTAAAAGAGCACAAGTCTTGAATAAAAATTTCTATTTATATTTTAAGGTATTTAAAAGATCTATATGATACTTAATTAACATTATTTATAAATAAGTAAAAATTTTTGATATAAGAGCAAATTGCATATGGATCTTAACCAGATAAAAACTATTTTTTTAATTACTACTGGAACTTTTTTAATTTTTATTGGAATTACTTTTTTATCCCATCAGTTTTTACCTAGCTACCTTGCTCAATTCTATAAAAGCACTCCAAAATGGCTACAACTTTTAATTTTTGCTTTTATAATTAGCATTCCAGCAAACTTAATGTTTGCAAAAGCCTATCAAAGCTCTAGTGCTTCTTTCACAGGCATTATTTATATAATAAGCGTTGTTCTGGGTTCAGTAATAGTTGCAATGCTAATTGATCGTGTAAAAATAAATCTGAATATAATTTTAGCTACTTTTGCTATGCTTGCTTCTGCGGTTTGGCTCACTATTGTTTTAGAGAGTTCAAAAAAAATATAGTTTTATCGAAAGAACTATTAGAGCGAAATTTATTCACTCTTATTTGTTATCTTAAGTTTTTAAATTTCTCTAAGTAATTCTCTGTGTTTTTATAGACTAATGAACTGGTGCTGCTAGCTCATTTAAATCATTGCCTTTTCTAGCTAGTGGTCTCGAGGTTCTACTATGAACATTGTCTCATTCTATAACTACGTTTCCACCGTCTTTTTCATATTCAAGCTCCCAACCCATAAGAAGCTCAAGCACTGCATGATCAATGTATGCAAGGTTGTGAACTAAAACATGAACTTCTTGATCTTTTTTTATTCCTTCAAGTGCTGCTGCTATTTTTGGTAGGGTAAAAAAGGTAGCACTAGCATGAATATCAACAACTAATGCTTCATCTTCTTTCCTAGTTTCTATTTCACAACGATTTAACCTATAAACAACATTAATAATTGCTAGTATAAAGCCTGCAATAACTCCATTTAATAAGCCAAAACAAAAAATACCTATTAAGGTCACTAAGTAAATAGCTAACTCTACTCTACTATGAGAAACAAGTTCTCTAGCTACTTTTGGATTCATTAATTTCCAGCCTGTGTATACAAGTGCAGCAGCTAAAGAGGCTACAGGAATAAGATTTAAAACATTTGGTAGAACTAAAATAAAAAGTAAAATCCAACCTGCATGCATCATTGTAGAGGCTCTTGTTTTAGCACCAGATTGAGTATTTGCAGCACTTCTTAACCTGAGTTTCGCCTAAGAAACCTTAATAGCAGTCTGATCTTGTAATGAAATAGCCGGTTTTTTCTCCTGGTGTGAATATGAAATAAGTGCAGCTACTAAATTGACCATAAAGTTAGGAACACTACGATGTCGAGTATGTTCAATTTGTGAAATGTTTTTCAATTGGTCATTAATTGTTTCAATAATAGATCTTTTTCTAAGTAGAATTTTATCTTCCAATAGCATTAAAGAATTTTTCATATTCTTTTTAACTGAAGTAACAAGATGTAATCCATTTTCAAAGA
>CAYOZL010000060.1:0-13520 GCA_964408435.1 uncultured Bdellovibrionales bacterium
AGTTTTTCTATAAGAATGTTAGCAGTTTGAATAGATTGTTGAATTGACACGGTGCTTAAGCCTTTAAAATTATTTTAAGAAAGTGTATTATACGTAGCACTAATTTACAAAGAGAATAATATAGAGAATATATGACTGCAGTCCCTGAGAAAAAAACCACTAAGAAGCAAGAAGCAAGACCACAAATATTCTGGCAAATGCTAGAATCTAGAATCTGGACTAATAGATTAGACCAAGAGCTACAAGCCAGATTAAAACAATTAAAAGAATGGGCTTTTGATTTAGAATCTAAGTTACAAGCTGTTATTCCGAACGTAGAACCTGAGAATCAAGAAATTTTAAGACAGATAGAAAAAGAAAATCTTGAGATTATTCAAGGTCTAGTACCAGATTTATTTAAGTTTTATGTGAAAGCTTCTGAGAATTCACAAGCATTAGACTCTGATATAATTCAACTAAAAAAATACAATCACGAATTAGAAAACTTATCTTTATCTAAGTTAGAGATGAAACTTAGAAAAAAACTTCAAGGTTTGAAAAATAAGCTAGGAGCAGTTACCTCAGAGCCGAAAGTAGAGTATCAAGAAGTAGAGCTAATGCCTCATGATCCAAAATTTACTAGATTTGCGAACGTGGATAATGAAGGGACTCCTTTAAATGCTTTTGATAAGTGGGTAACTGTTTTTCATCATAATGGAAAAAGATATGGATCAAGTACACCGGCAGTTTCTGATTCTGTGCCTAAAATAATTACTTTAGACTCAGTTTTTCCAATTAAAGATAAAAATGTAATTGAATTCGGTTCCTTCGAAGGAGCGAATACTAAGCAAATTGCAGATCACGGTGCTAAAAGTGTAATAGGGGTTGAAGCAAACCCAGAATTTTTTGCTAAATCTTTAGTTATAAAAGAATTTTTTAAATTAAATAATGTTAATTTTCTTTTTGGAAATTGCGTTGAGTTAATTCAAAATAATGCGAAAATAAAAGATAAGAAATTTGATTTATGCTTTATAGCTGGAATTCTATATCATATGGAAGACCCGCTAGAGTTAATAGAGTTAGCTTC
Source organism: uncultured Bdellovibrionales bacterium (assembly GCA_964408435.1). GTDB lineage: Bacteria > Bdellovibrionota_C > UBA2361 > SZUA-149 > CAYOZL01 > CAYOZL01. The sequence goes on from CAYOZL010000060.1 coordinate 1,067, forward strand.
TAATCTTAGTGATAATATTTATGTATGGACTCAAGTTGCAGATGATACTTTTCCAAAGAACGCTTGGAGTACTATTAAAGATTCTAAAGGTAATGAGTATGCAGGGAAAAGAAATGTTTATACTGAAGACCAGAAATGGGGCGGAATAAGCACAGGGGCAATGTGGCTAAAACCTGAAGAAATGAAAAAGGCTTTTGAGAATCAGGGATATAAAATCAATAATTACAATACTGAGAGAACTGGGACTGGGCAGGCTATCTGGTTTCTGGCGCAGAAATAATTATCCAGTACAGAGGTCTCAGAGGATACAGAGTATCGTGCTGAAAGGCATTTTACTTGTAAAATAGATGAGAAGGTTTTGCTCCTAGTCTTAATCTTAATCCTAGTCTTGGTCCTGGTCTAAAAAATTTAAGACTAAGAAAAAAGACTAAGACCAAGATTAAGATTCTTGATACTGGGAAACTTAGTACACACCCTGCATTACCGACAAACTACTTGGTAGTACTAACTGAGGGGCATCACTTTTATGTGAGAATGCTTCTTTTATAAATTCATTTACTACCTTTGCTAAGTCTTTTCTGTTTAGGTCTTTTTTGTCTTTGGATATATTTGCAATAATTTGATTGTTTTCTAAATCTAAGAGTTGAATCGAGAATTGATTAATATTTTTAGTAACAGATAATTGATATTTCGCGTTGTCCTTTTTGTTTGAAAATCTAGTTGAGAGTAAGTGTTTTAGGGCTTTTTTTGAGATTCTAGATTTATCCGTAATTACTCTTACTGGAAGTTTAAAATCATGAAATCTAATTTGAGATGGAAGTAGAGAGTAGAGTAGCTCAAGATCTTTAGCTATGATTTCTTTATCTTCTTTTGATAAGAAGAACTTTAATTTTTTAAAAGCTTTAATCTTATAAGCTAAGGCTTCAGCTTTTTGAAAGCGGTCAAATTCTCTAAAGTTCTTATAGGCTTTATCGAGCAGATTATACGCTTTTTTATATTTAAAGTTATTGTAGTAGTTAATTCCTAAATATGCATTGTATTGATTACTAGCTGGTTCTCTTGTGTCTTTAACTTTTAAATTGATAAATTTTTTCTCTAGTGCAAAAGAGTTAAAACCTTTTAATAATCCACCAAGTGTAGGGTATTCTAACATGGCATCAGTGTGTCTTACGTATAGATCTTCGAAGCCGCTCATTTCTTCTGTTGCTAATTTTCTAGCTAATCTTCTATTCCAAAAGGCTAAAAATGTATTTTTTAAACTAGTGAACTTTGAGTAAAAATATTTTACGTAATTAGTATAGTAAATATCTTTTTCTGCATTAGTTTTTGCTGAAAGTAGCTCTGCACTTGAAACAAGAGAAGCTAGTCTCACATCATTTTCATTTGTTCCAATTTTTCCAAACCATTGTTGATCCGCCATAGCTGTTTGAAAAAGTTTATCTGCTAGCTCAATATTATTTTTTCTTAGTGCTATTTTACCTCTTGCAAGTGCTAATAAAGTTCTATGCTCGCTATCTTCTCTATCTGCAGATTTTTTAAAACATGATTCAAAATCGTTAAGAGTTCTCTCAGCTTGAAAGAGTCTTAGTTGCTCAATGTATGAATGAGCTAAGTTCAAACTAGGTAAGACATGCTCACAGCCATCAGACATCTCAAGTGCTTTAATCCAAGCAAGTTCTGCTTCGGCATCTCTAAATAGTTCTCTATAAACTTCCCCAGAGTTATTAAGAGGGGTAGCAACTTGTCTAGAAGACATCATTTCAGAGATGATTGCCTGCCTAAAAGCCTTTAGAGACTGTTCTCTTTGACCTTGCATAGAAAGTAATATGCCTAAAATATTCCAAGTTCTTCTAGGCTCAGCTCCTTCTATTAAACCTTTTTTAGAAACCTTAATTGCTTCTTTAATTCTACCCATTTTCATTAAAACCCAAGCTTTTGAACCCGGTAGCCAATTCATCCAATAATTTTTTTCAAATCTTTCTAAGGTGTTTAATGAATCTTCGTATTTATCTAAATTTAGTTCTGCTTCAGATAGCATGTATAAAACAACAGCGTGTTGATTTTGATGTAAGACATCTAAACTTCCGTCTTTATCGCTTCCGAATTCAGCTTCAAATTTTTGTTCAGAAGTTTTAATAAAACGATAAGCTAATTTAAAATGTCCAATATCTAATAGGTAATACTGACCAAGTCTTAAATATGCTCTGTAGTCTTTAGGGTATTTTTTAATTGCTTCTTGAAGCTTAGCCCTAGCATCAATCGGGTGTGAGGTAAGAAAAAAGTTTTCAGCTTCTTCTAGTATTGAGGCTAGGCTGTTGCTTGCTGTTTTTACTTCGCCAATATCAGTAATTGCAAAAGAGTAGGTAGGAGAGACTAAGATTATTAGGAGTAAAAATAAAGGAGAGTATTTTCTAATCAATTTTTTACTAATCATATTATAAGCTCCTATAATTAAATAGTGAGTTTGGATTTAGAAAAGAAAGTATTTTTTTAAGTAAAGGTATTTCAACTATATATTCTTTATTGATGTTTGGTTTATTCGTTGATTGTTTTTTAGAGTAATTTAGGGTCTCTAAAATTCTTGTTAATTTAGTTCCATCTATTCCTAATTTCTTTAAACGACTTGCGTACTCGAATCTAGTTTCGCCTATTTTTCTACCTTTGTTTAAATCTTGCATGGTGCTAGCAAAGGATAGGTAAGCGAGTTTAATTTTTCTATTTTCTGAAAAAGGAAGTTTGTAAGCATATCTTAGAAATAGTTTTGCAAGAATAAAAGAAGCTAGAAGTAATAGAGTTAAGTAGCTAAGCGCAGGTGCTAGTTTTTTAATTAAGTCATTACTATTTTCATCTTCTTCAGCAATTTCAGGCACTAGTAATTCTTCTACAGGGCTTAATTTCCCCATTAGCTCTTGTAGCAGAGATTCATCTGGAGCTAAATTTTCCTCGTTCTCTGCTCTATCCGGAGTTAGGTCAAATACCAACCAACCATGGTCCTGAAAATAAGCCTCTGCCCAAGCATGTCTATCTCCAGTTTGTAATAAGATATGACCATCTTTAGAAAATTTTAAATCTGCTAAATAGCCAGTAGCAATTCTTGCTGGAATGCCCTTTAGTCTTAATAGGTATGTAAGAGCATGAGCGAAATGCACACAAAAGCCTCTTTTGTCTTTTTCAGCAAAAAGGTAGGGAGCTACTGGGTCTCCTTTTTCCGTAACTTGATGTTCTGGCTTTTTTGTATAAATAGTTTCTTTGTTAAGGTGAGTAATAAATGACTGAATAATATCTACTGGGTTATCTTTATTCGCAGATAGGCTTTCAGCCATTGCTTTATATCTTAGATCTTCACCAAAAGAATCTAATGCTGGTTTTTCCTGTGTAGGTGTAGGTAGCTGTAGCGCTTGAGAGCCTACAGAATTAGATCCCGGTGCTCTTAAAAAGTGAGACCAGGTTTTTTCATCCCAACTCGAGTTCCCTACAGCAATACTATCTAAAGATTTGTAGGCTGGTGCAAGAGATTCTACTTGGTAAGCAGATTTAAATTTTTCAGGAGTTGGGTTTTTTATCGGAGTGAACTTATTAGGATAGTCTACTGCAAATAGAGTTTTATGTTCACTTAGTAAGTAAATAGATTGTACAAGTTTTGTTCTATTTTCTGGGTTCAGTTTTAGATCGCCAATAAAGCTCTGACCTGAGCGAACAATTGGTAAGTCCTTATTGAAGTTATCTTTAGACTTAACTAGCTCTACACCATTATATTCAGATAGAACTCCCTCTCTAAAGTAAAGCATTGGTTCCCAAGGATTCTGTTGGTAGTCAGTCTCAAGTCTAACTAATGCTGTAGGGTTTTTAGTTGAGGAAACAGATTGATGAAAACCTAAGTTGCTTTGCCCTTCTTCCAGGTTGTCACTTGAACCTACTCCGTTTGCTCCTCTACTTAAGTTTATATTGTAATTAGAATTTACCTTCCAAATTATTGTAGAAAGCAAAGAAAAGAGTAAAACTAGCCCAAATGAAAAACCTAAAATATTTTTTCTGCCTTTATCTTTATGAACTTCTTTTTTCCCAAAAAGCTGTCTGTTTTTAGACATGGAAGAGAAAAGAACAAAAAATAGGAATAATAAAGAACCTATTGCAATAAACATATGCTGAGATTCTAAACCTTGAAGTATCGGAATCTTCCAAGCAAGTGAACTTATTTCTTTTGGCGCATCTATTCGGTAATTCCTATGAGCAGATAAAGAACCTACGAGAATTAAAGCTAGAAGTAATAGCTCTAAATAAGAAGACCAGGACTTAGTCCAATAACTCCAAGTTAGTAAAAAGCTCACTGAGTAAAAAAGTAAAAGAATAGTTAAGCTTTCATAAAGATTTGAAAATAAGAATTCATTACTGAAATCTAAAAAGTTTAAATATAGAAAATTTACAAATTTTATTAGTAGGAATAGAAAAACAAAAAATAATGTGTGAAGAATAAAAGTCTTTTTAAAACTAAATTTGTTTTTTAGGAATTTTCCACAAGTAAAAATTCCTAGGCCAACACTTAAGCAGAGAGTGAAGATACTCATTCCAGCTTGGCCAAGTTGGGAGATCAGAATGATTAGAACTGTATAAAGTAAAAATCTTAAAATTTGTAATGAGGTAAATTCGGACATATGAATTATTTTGTTATATCATAATATGGATTTATTACACCTTGTTAGTTTGTCTTATTGTTAATTTTTTAACTTTGTGAGTTCTTATACTTCGTATAAGTATAATTTATTGATATTTTTGATTTCTTCTAGATTTTTAAATTTATAACGATATGAAATAACCTTAGTTCCTTTTTTCATCTCATTAACTATCTTTTCCTCTAGCTTGTCTATAAAAGTTGGAACGAAAAAAACACTTATTACGTCAATTTCTGCTAAGTTGTAATTCCAAATATTTTCTATTCTAATCTCAGCATTTTTATCCCAAGTAATTATTTTACTAAGTAGATAAATAATCGGGTTTAACTCAAGACCTATTGATTTTTTTGCTCCTGCTTTAGCAAAAGCTCTTACAATTCTTCCATCACCTGAGCCTAAATCTAGAGAGATTGTTTCATCATTTACTTCAGCAAGTTCTAAAATTTCTTTAATTCTTCTCTTAGGTGTTGGGACATAAGGAGCACCTTTGAAGACTAAAGTAAGAAGCGTAAAGATAAAATGAGCCGCTAATAAGCAAAAAGCGAGAGAAGCTAATATTCCTGTAAAAAGCATAAATGAGAAATTTTCGAACATAGGGGGGAAACTTTTTAATAAAATCTGCGATTACTTGAATAGATAATAACAATTTTCAACATGCGAGAGAAAGGAAATTATGTACGTTAGCTCAAATAATCAAAACTCAGTTAGTCAATCTAGTTTTAATACTACAACAGCAGTAGGTAATAATGCTGCTAGATATACATTGCCGTTCATTAATAAGTCGATTGATCAAGTCTATAATAATCTATCTCTGGCCACTCAAGCAGGTAATTCTTTAAATTCAAGTAGTGTAAATAATTCACTAAATACTGCCTTATTTACACAAGCATATAAAATTTTAGATAGTAATTTAAGTGATGAGAATAAAGCTTTGGCTTTAGCAGATATTGGTCTTTCCACTAATTTTGCAAGCAATGCCTTAGGTAAACAAGGTACTGCAGGTGCTAATGTTATTTTAGATATTGCCCAGACTGCAGCGAATTGGGGTGGTCAGAGTGATGAGGATCGCATAAATAGTGTAGCCCAAATAGTTACTAATGCAGGTTCAACGCTAGGGGCGTCTGCTGCAGGAGTTGCATCGATACTTACAGGTGGTTATCAAATTGTTCAAGGATTTGAACAAGTAGATGATATCATTGATGTCGTTAATGATTTGCCGAGATCTCAAGCACTAAAAAATGCTTTACCTGGTTTGTCTCTGACTGGGGCAAGTATCGGGTTAGGTGTTGCTGGAACATCAGTAGGTGTTGGTCTTTTAACCGGTACGATTGCAGCTAGTGGAGTAGGATCAGCTTTGTTAGCAGCTGGAGCTACCTTTGGCCCAATAGGTCTAGCATTGGGGGCAGTAGGAGCTTTAGTTTCATCTTTTACAGGTAGTGGAAAAAGTACTTCACAAAAGATGCGTGATGGATGGAGAGATAGTCTTGAGCAGCAAGGTCTCGCACAAGTTATTGATGGTTCTCATCATGTTACTCTAGCAGATGGTAGTCTGTATGATATAGGAGTTGATGGCGGTAATAAGCTTCCAAATGTTGGTCTAAATGTAGATGGCAATATTGAGCGTCATACTTTTGATGTAGATTTTAGTAATGAAGTAACAGCAGGAAGTATTCCAGAAGGGCATCTATTTGCAATTGCATCAGGATTAGACCCAACTAGTCATGAAGATCACGGTTTATTTGAAAGTGCAATGGCACAAGCTTTAAATGCTGCAACTTCAAATGCAAGAAGTGTAGAAGAAGTTAGGGCAAACTATAGAGCGATGCTAGGTAATACAGGGCCTGAGCAAATAGGTATGAGACTAGAAGTTCTTAGAGCTACTAATAAAATAACGGACCGAGAGTATGGAGTTTATATACACCATTTAAATAAAATGTATGGTACTAGTTTTGTACCAAGTGATGGAGCTCAAGCAAAAGAATTTTTAGCAGCTCAAATAGCTCAAAAGCCACAAGCACAATGGTCTGAAGGTGAGCAAGAACTATTTTTACAGTTAACCGACCCTGTTAAAATACAAGAAGCTGAACAGGACCTACAAGAAAGACTAGCTAATCAAGCAGCTGATAGCAAAGTGTTTAATAGTGAAGCTCATGCAAATTCAAGTGAGTTAGCAGAGAAACTAAATCTTGAAAAATAAATTTTTAAGGTTCAATCTTTGAAGAGGTAAATCCTAAACTAGTGCTTCGAAAATTTAAAAATTTTAAAGTGCTAGTACTTGTTTTGTTTCAGGGCAAACTCTAATTAAAGTGCATTTAGTTTTTGCAAAAAGATTAGAGTTTGAATCAATGGCATCTGCTTGAATCATTAAGCTAGAACCACCAAGTCTCTTTTGCTTTATTTCTCTAGCATGTAGATAAAGTGGTCCATCCGAAGGCAGGGATTGGACATCAAATGCAAGATGAGCTGTAAGAAAGTTTGCATGTTGATACTCTTTTTGCCCAAGTAACCAGGTGCATCTATCAAAAAAACAACAAAGATGAAAAAGCATTCTTAGGTCTTCCCTTTCACAGGCATTATAGCTTACAACAGATGGTTGAAGTTCTTTAATGCCCTGAACACTTGCGTTTAGTTCTTTAGGCTTAGATACTGAGTCTGTAATCGGAGTGCTAGTTGTAGACTGGATTGCTTTCTTATTTTCATTGCTACCAAGAACTTTAGTTTCGTCTTTTCTGTTTAGAACTAATGTTTGTCCAACAGATATTGGAGATAGATATGAAATTTCAAAATCAAAACGATTCTGAGGAGTTTGATCGTGAAAAAGTAATGCAGCAGCTTCAAAACAGGAAAAGCCTCCAAAAAGAAAATCTTCTGTTGTAATCATTTCGGGAGTGACTAAAAAACTTCTTGAATTCTTATGAAAGCTTAAGTTTCTTTTGTAATGAGCGTTTGTTTTAGAAAGTTCAGCAAAGACTTTTTCAAGTCCGTCTCTTTTTTTCTGCATAGGGCCCTATTTGTAATAATTTGTTATACAATAGAGGAATAAATTTTAAAAACTTTATTTCTTATAGTTTGAAATTATCTTTGCTAGGTTTTTAATGTCTGAAAATATAAATTGCTTAGCAAGCTTATGATGTTTTTTGCTAAGTGCGGACGCAAAATTAAATTTTGCGTTATTAAAAATTTGTTTAAATGCCCTTTGAGTCTCATCGTTAAAATTAGCAGTGTTTTTATTTATCCACTTATAGTAGCTTGAAATAAGACTTGTATTGTTCATAACTGTAAGATCTAAATCTCTAGCTATGCTTTCTTTAATCTCTGGATCGTCAATTAAATTTATAATTCTTCTTAATCTTATAGCATCAGTTGAGAAATCTTTTATAAACTCTCTAATAGTATTATTCCCGTCTATAGTTGTTTTGCCAGGAATATGAAACTCACCATTTTTAATTATACTTTGTTTAATTATTAATGTTGTGCCTTGTGCCATTTTTGATAGAGCTAGTTCCAGTTTGCTATTATCTTCTATTGAGTTAAGTGGATTTTTTAATTCAGTTTCTATTCTGTCTAGAAGCTTGTGAAACTCATTTTGATCGATTCTTTTACCATTGCCCTGAGTCTCCTCTACTTGTTCTTCTATTGTCTTTTTTAATTGAGCACCACCTTGAAGCATAAAAAAACCTAAACCTTGAATAGTAATAAGATTAGTTAAAATAATAATTTAAGCGGTGGTTATACTTAGGTTTTACTCAATTGTATTAAAAGAGTGATTTATATTTAGTATTGTTATTAAAGATTATAGCAACTTTTAGCTTAAATCTGCGAGAAATATAGAAAGGGAGTTTCTATGTCAGATTTAAGTATTCAAGCTAATTCAAGTAGTAATCTTGTTGCTAATAATTCCGGTAACAATTCTAGCTCAGAGCAAACTTACAATTATAAAAACGCAAATGATTCTTTATATAGAAGTCAATTTTCTACTCAGGAGGCTTATGATTCTATAAAAGGCAGTTGGTCCTCCGGAGTTAAAGAAACAGTTTCAATGTTTAAAGATTGGGTATTTGGAAAGGGAGAGGCGAGTAGAACTTACAAGCCAGGAAGTATACAGGTTGATATGATTAAGGACTCAGTAAAAGTAGACCAGGCAAGAAATTATTTTATAGAAAAAAATAAAAATATACCTCTAGAGTATCAGCAATCTGTTACTAACTATGCAGCAGGCTTTGGGTTGAAAGGAATTTTTCGCGCCGGTAAGGACCCAGTTGAACAGTATGTTGGATCGTATGATATCGAAATTAATTCAAATAGCGATGGAACAGTAAGGTTTAAGCTTGAAAATACTACAAGCATGAAATCTTTTGCCTATAGACTTTTACCAAGTTGGGAAAGAGGGACTTTGAAAGTTGGAGGCAATATGCGACAAACATATACTTGGGTAGAGCAAAATCCTACAATAGGTTTGAATGGAAAATGATATTAATATCGATACGAATATAGATACTGAAATAACTCCAGAGTCTTGGTGGAAATCAAGAAAAAGTAAATATAAAAAAATAGTTAAATACTCTGCGATATTTTCATTTGTTCTCTATGTCTTAATTGTAGGCTGTTTCCCTAAGAGCTATCCAGATGAAGAAATAACAATTTTTATTTTGTTTTATAATATTATTGGTTTTGTTCTTTACGTAATTATAGCAAGTTTTTGCTATAATTTAGGGTTGTTTTCAGAAAAGTTCTTTAATCACAATTCACAAACTAGACAATGGCTCTTTAACTTAGGTCTTTTTATAAGTGTTTTTCCGTTTTTATTTATGATTTTAACTTTATTGTTCTATTAGATTTTTTTAATTAAATTTTTCTCTACTAGCACGAAACTTATCCCCTAGTTCTGCGATAAGTTAGTAAGGGGGAAAATCATGAATAGAAAAAGTGTTTTACTAGCTTTATTGCTTTTAATAGCCTTAAGCTCATGCGCGCCAAGTTATGTGCCTAATCCACAAGCAATTGAGCAAAGATGGACTCAGGTTAGAGGAACTCAAAATCAGTTACAGCCATATCTTCTTAACAGAACTAATATTCCTAGATTAGATAATATTGTATTAAAATTAGCCAGAGCTTCTGGAGTAAGAGGTATCCAATTAGTATTAGTTGATAACCCTGCTTTTAATGCAGCAATGGAATCTTATAAGAAGACAATGTTACTTTTTACTGGTTTGTTAAAAAGTTCGGATGCTGAAATAGCTGCAGTTATTGGGCATGAAATAGGGCATTATGTTTTTCACGATAGTGCAGAGAAGTTAAAGGCGTATCAAACTAAAGAAAATATAGCTAAAAAGCTTTATAAAAGCTCAAGCACAAAGAAAAAAGCTAAGCAGAGAACAGAATTATCAATTATTGCTTACGACCTTTTAGTTGCAAACCCAGAGAGTAGGAATTCTGAAAGAGAAGCCGATTCTTTTGGGATAATGTTAATGCAAAAAGCAGGCTACCCGCCTGAAGCTGCAATTAGGTTGTGGTTTAAGCAGTATATAAAAGGCAGTAGAGGTGATTTTAATAACCTAATCTCTACCCATCCTGTAGGAGGTGAAAGAGTGTTGAATTTAATGAGAACAGTTGCTGCTTATAAAAAAGCACGCTGAAACTGAGGAAGAGTTATTAAGGATAGAGTTATGAAGGATTATGTAAAGTTTTTTATTACAGTACTAAGTTTTCTATTTTTACTTACTTCTTGTAGTACCAAAATTTATGAACCTATTGGTCTAGCTTTACCGGTAAAAGTTGAGAATGAGGGTGTTCTTGCTGCTATTGAATTTGGAATAGGAAAAACAAAATGGGAAGTTGAGAGTCAAAATTATAATGATTTTATTTTAATAAGAAAGTTTGAAAAGAAACAAGCTAGAGTAAGTGTAAGTTTCGATAGAAGCTTAGAAATAGTAAACTTTAATTATATAGATTCAGAGAATATGGATTATGTAAATAAGACAATTAGTTTTGTTTATAATATGGAATTACTAGATTTAGAGAAGCAAATTGCATTAACTTTAGCAGAGCTGATTTATGAGCAGTAATTTATGAGTAGCTAGCCGAGCATCCCGTTAGCGAAGCTCGTTAACTGAAAATTAAACTAAGTCAAAATATGTTGTTAGGCTCTTAATAAAGAGGTAGCTTTTTAGAGCTATGATTCCTCTTGCTCTTTTTATCATATTTTTAATTCTGGCTTTTTTTATTATTTATCGATTCGGTTTTTTAATAGGAGCTTCGACATTAATTTCTATAATTTTTCTAAGTTCAATAATCTACTATAAGAAATACAATCCAAACATTTGGGCAGAACTTAACAAGCCGATGTATAATGCTCATAAAATAGGCCAAAAAAACTTAGCATTAACAATCTCAAAAGGACTTTTTTATATCTCCGATCTTGTATTTAGTAAGACTGATATAAGAAGAGTTGAGGCTATTCATCATATTGGCTGGCTAAACTGGGATCTGAAAAACAATAAAGAAGCAGAAAAATATCTTAAAATGTCACTAGAGCTTTATAATGAAATATTAGTTGAAAATAAAAATAAAACTTCTGAAAATAAAGTCATTCCTCCAGGGGTCCACGGGGCAGGCAATGAGTATTTTTTACTAGCAGCAATCTATAAGAGACAAGGAGATGTAGATAAAGCGATTGAAGAAATAAAAAAAGCTAAAAAATATTTTGAAATCGAAGAGCCTCAGCATATTTGGTACCGTAAAGATATTACTAGGTATCTAGCAGATCTATACTACAAAAAAGGAAGATATACGGAGTCTAGAAGTTTGTATTTAGAAGCTGATAGGCTTTAATAAGCATTAATTACATTCATCTGAAGATTATGCGATAAGTTATTATTTAACTTAATAGCAGGGCTTCCATGCTCTTTAATAATAATTAAGTTAATTCTAACGTTTTCAATAGAAGATAAGAATTCAATGGTTTTTTCATCTTCAGCACAAAAAACATTAATTTGAGAAATACTATAATTTTGCTCTTCAAGATTTTTTATAAACTTTAAAATGCTTTCTGGTTTTCCAGCATTTGGACTAAATACAGATTTTAATATCTCATCTTCAATCTCTTCATATTTATAAGAAATTTTATCACTTCCATCTGCCCCAAAACATACAACTAAGTCTTGCTGATTTAAGTATTGAACTTGTCTTAAAACTGCAGAAGCAACGTAGTCATCTTCCTTCTTAGCTATTAGAAATATAGCTACTTCACCCTCAGGTATTACTGCAAGCTCTGGTCTTCTAACATACAGTTCTTTTGTTCTAGCGTAGGTTTTCCATAGTATTCTTCTGACCCCATCACTTTTTTCATAAGGCTTAATATCAAAAGGCTCTCCTGAGCGTTCCTTAGGTAGATTCATTTCGTCACCACTTCTAGCGCTTGCTGCTATCATTGGTATTTGTTGAATTTGTACAGGCTTTGGTAAAACTTTAATTGTTTTATCCTCTAAGATATTCCAAGTTTTACCGCTAATTCCAAGTGTATCTCCTATTTCAAGTTTGTAGCCTTTAAACTCCCAATAACCTCTGTGTGGAAAGCTCACGTTAAAATTAGTTCGTCTTGTTTGTTCTCCGTTATTATTTGCACTGCCACTTAAAACTAGCTCACTTGAGGATTTAATTTTTGGGCTAATTTTTAAATTAAAAAAGCTAGGTATGTTGCAACCTTTAATAGCTAACTGCATTTTATTTTTAGTTTTTGAAACGGTATCTGAAAGAATAAGATTTAAATTTATTTTATTTTTAAG
>CAYOZL010000061.1:0-11148 GCA_964408435.1 uncultured Bdellovibrionales bacterium
TAGCTAAGGCTTAATCAACCTTAGCTATTTCACAACTTTTTACTCAGTCGTAAGCTGAGTTGGTTAGAAGAAGATTGATTATCTTCTTTAAGGTGCAGCGTCCCACCTCTAACCATTTTATACTAAATTTAAAGCTTAACTATCTGTAATTACAGTTTATTTCCTTCCTCAAGCATTATCACACAGAAATGCTTAAAAACCCCATAACATATATATAATAAAGAAGTTTTTTTATAGGTTTTAATGTCTAAATTTAAGGATTCAGTAGTTCCAAAAGCTAACCCCTACCTGCTTAGGGAATTGGAATTGAAGTATCATAAGCTTGAGCAAGCTGAGCGTAAATTCGCATTAGTTAAAGAGTTAAGCTCTAAGTCTTTAGAGGAAAGACAAGAAATAGCAAAGCAACTCGAGAAGCTTAAAACAGAAAACTCAGAACTTACCGTAGAAGAAAAAGAAGAAAAAGATAGAGAAGAGGCTGTTGAAAATGATACTGGTCCTTTCTCCATAGCAAAGAAATTTGTGCTCGGAGTTGATCCTGATTTTTATGATGAGTATGTAGAAACTGCAATAGAAGCAACAAAGAGGGTGGCAGGGTCTGTTTCTCCTGTAAGTTTTACATACGTTGATCCTTGCGAAGATAGAGAAGAAATTGATGCAGGGCTAGAGCTAGCAGCAAGAAGATATGAAGCTAAAGAATTACTTACTCAATTAAAAAAGAGGTTAAATCCTCTTCAGTTAATACGTTCTCAACTTAACATTAACGATCAAATTGATTTAGGTTACTTACCAGGCTTTAGAAGCACTAGTGCTCAAGAAGCTATAAGTATAATGAGTACTGTTCATCTTTTTGCAAAAAAAATAGCAAATAAAGAAAACGATCAAGAATTAAAAGATAAGCTAGGCCATTTTTCTAGTTTGATTGGTATTGGTTCTAGTTTAGATAGAGAAAGCTTTTTATCAATAGGTTTAAGTGACGAAGTCCTTACAGATAAGCAATTAGCTAAAAAGCTTGGTTTAAAAAATCTTCATACCTATGTAGATGATTTAGATTTAGTGCAAGGAAGATTGCCTCAGATGTTTTTTGAAGTTCAAGGAATGTTAAGCAGTTATAATGTTTTACAAAATATTAGCGGTAGTGAAAAAATAGTAGAGGCTTTGTTTGAAGAAATAGAACTTAAAATAGAGTTTGATGAGGATGTTAAAACTGAAGATAAAGAAGGGAAAATAACACAAGAGAAAAAACAGAAATTAGAGAGCTTAATTAAAGAAAAAATAACAGGTGAATCTGGAATTAAAAGATACATTGATAAAAATACATATGGTGGTGCAATTTTAAATCCACTAGTTCTTGGTGGGCAGAAAGAACGCACTCTTGAAGAATTTACTGTATTTAGATTACTAGTAGAGAAAAATAAAAGACAGGTTCAAAGCAATGGTGCTGAAAATGGTCATGAAAAAGAAATTTCACATCGACTTGTTGATGCTTATCAAGATGCAACTAGTAAAGGATTAGTGGCTGATGATATCGAAAGAATATCAGGTAAAGGAGTAGACCAACTTTTAGATTCTGAATTAGATAATTTAATTGATAGTTACAAAACTAAAGATATTTACTTTGAGATGGAAGACTTATTTTTAGAAATAAAATCTAGTTTGCCAGCTTTTGCTGAACTTAGAGCGGCTGTTAAAGATTTTAAATCAGACATGAGTTATGATGAGTTTAAAATAGAAATTCAAAAATCAAAACAAGAAGTTGAGAGAATTATAAAAGAGACTCTTGGTTTAGATGCCGAAAAGTCTATAGATTTAGCCAGTGCGTTTGTAGCAGCTAATGAAGGTTATTTATCTGAAAAGGCTAAACAGATCCCTGAAACTGTAAAACAAATATTGAGGAAGTTAGATGAGCATTGATGAGCTGAAACTTCCACAATCCGGCATACTTAGTTTGAGCGCTGGGCAAATAGAGAAAATAATTAGGAAACCTAAATCTAATTATGAACTAATAAGCTTAGCTTTTAGCCCGCTTAGTAAGGAATTTATTAATCTTAATAATGCTGATTTATGGGAAGAATTTTGCGTTGAAAAAATTAACTCACATTTTCATGATTTAATAGATGAACAACAAGAATTAGGCATTGAAATATCAGATGAGCTAGCGCACTATCCCCTGTTTGCTAGAAGAAAAATATTAGAAATAATTAAAGAAAAAGATTTTAAGTTATTTTTAGAATTAATCGTAAAAAATCCTTTGTGCTATTATGATTGTTCGCAATTATGGGACCCGAACAAAGAGGTTACTGCGATTGTAAGAACTTATTTTACCTACCTTGCTCAAGCATACTTAAGTTCTGTCTCAGATTCTAAAGTTACAGCAGACTCTTATATTAATTTTGTTAATGAAGTTAAAAGTCCCTATAAGAATTTAGATCAAGTCTCTAACTTTTATGAAGCGGATTATTCGAGGTCGAAATTTAAAGGAATTTTTATCCAAGAATTAATTGCCGCTAGAATCGGAGTAATACTTAGATTAAGACAAGAGCAAATAGAGGGTATGGAGTGTGGTTATTTTTACATGCCTGCACCTGTTAATCTTGGCGCAATTAAAGTTTTAGCTAATAGGTGGTTGGCAGAGCAAGCTAGAGAATTTAAAATTAATTTAGCAGGAAGGCTCTTAGAGTTTCTCTTAGAGCAAGATAAAGAAAAATATAAAGAACTATTAGACTCTTTAGGTCAAAGCTTTCAATCTATAATGTTAAGTGGAGAGGATATTAGAATTGATCCAGAATTTACTGAGTTTGCAAGAGCAGAAATTGTATATCAACAGTTTTTAAAAGTTAAAGATGCTAAAGACATAGACCAAGATCTTCTAGCTCAAGTAATTGTAGAGTTTAAAAATAAAAAAGAATATAGAGTTAAAGATTTAAGTAGAGCTAGTCATTCAATTAGATATTTACAAGGAAGAAAAATATATAAGCCTTGGGAAATTAATACTATTAATTCAGATATTAAGGGAATACAAAGACAGTATTATCAAATTGATTCAGATCTAGAAAAACTTAATAATAAGTTAAGTTTTTTGAAATCTTTAGCATCTGAGGTTCTTGAAGGAGAGCAAGAAAAGATATTATTTGATGCTGATAGAATTAGCGTTAAATATGCTTTTAATAAAAATAAATTTAGAGATCCTCTTTTATATGAAGAAATTTTTTCTTTTGAAAATAAAAACAAGCTAGCATTTAAAATAAAAAATGAATTATCTAAAAAAGATTATAACGATGTAAAGCAAGATAATATTGCTAATGCTGAATTAGTTGATTATTTGCATATTTGGCAAGAGATTGTAAATGGCAAGAAAGTTAAGAAACTAAAAAAGAAGTATAAAGACTACAGAGTAAATAGAGTTTTAATTGAATTTTTAAGAAGAAATAAGAAAAAGAGTTTAAATCAAATTAAAGAGCTTGAGCCGAAGCTATCTAAAATGGTTGAACTTGTAAGAGGTCGTGAGGACTTAGATCAGACGTTAAGTCAATATGCAGATTTGATTATAGATTTCTCTAAAGAATTAGATTTAGAAAATAAAAAAACTAATAATAATATTAGCAAATTAGATAATTTTATTTTATTCACGCAATCTGTTGCAATTGTTTGGGATTGGTTAACTTTACAGATAGAAAATCCTTATTTAAGTGGAAGCGATAAATCTAATCAATTTATGCCTTGGTTTGATAAAGAGCTTTCTTGTTTTATTAGAGAAAAAGATTTTAAAACTTATCAAGCTCTATGTTGTATAAGGCCAGCCTCAGTTTTAGGCTTAGAGCCAGGGGCTGATTTTAATTGGAAAGATAATCATACTTTTAAAGATTACGTTTCAGTAATCACTAAGTTATTTTTAGAATTAAGTACGAATCTATTTAATGATTTTATTTATTTTAAAAGAGCTATTTCTTCACCTTTTATTGCGTTCCTTAATTCAAATAAATACGACCTAGATAGCGCTAGTAATAAAGTGCTCTTACTCGATAATTCGCAAAAGCATCTGTTTAATTCAGAGTATAGGACTGATGCGATGACTTTTTGGGCTGATTTTCATAATCAAGCATATCTTGGTGATAATGTTTTTAGTGGCTTGCTCTTTGAATTAATAATGAAAGAACTAAAAGAAAATCATTCTGAGGAACATAGAGATTTTTGTATTGAGATGCTTGAGTCAGAAAGAATTAAAGTTGGTGAATTAAGACAGCGAGTATACTCAAGTGCTGACTCACCAGAGAATAATTTAGAGAATAATTTGAACAGTAATTTAAATTTTGAAGTCTTAGACTCAAGATTTAGTTTTTTAAATTTATTGAAAAGAAATATATGAATCGAGAAAGCAGTGCTGCAGAGGACTACGGAACTTTAAGTGAGATTACAGATAATCTCGATGAACTTATAGCCGAAACTTCTCTTGGTGCGAGTAAAAGAAAATTTGAGCATAGAAAAACAGACAGCGAATTTAGTAGATTCGATGATCTTTTTGTGCCGATTCCTGATGTAATGGAGTTATCCAGAGTTAAGCATGAAGTCGGGCAAACCAGAGGTGATTCTAAAGATGAGAGTGAACAAGTTGATGATGCAATTAGTTTAGTAGATCAGGAGCTAGAAAAAAGAAGAGAAGAGCTTGGGACTCAGTTAGCTAGTTTAGGTTTTCATGATTGGAAAGATAGAGTTGAAGAATACAAAAAACAAAACAAAGATATAAATGTAGAAGATTTAATTTTTAGTGATTATAGTGAGTGGGTAGGAGACCTTAATAGCAGGTCTTTTGTTAAAAAGCTTAGAGCAGGAAAATTAGACGGTAAAAGGTTTGGAGGTGCTCTTTCAAACCTGCAAAGAGATTTAGATGAATGGTATGATTTAAGTGCAGTTGGAAGTTTATTTTCTGTTTTTACTGGTCATAAAACTGCTCTAAAAACAAATGTTGAATCTAGTAAAAATATAGTTCGCTCAAGGCTTAAGACGATTAAAGAATTTTCTGAAGCTCTTCGTTCCACTCGCCAAGAGTTATCAATAGTAAATCAAAGAAAAGTAGATAGAAATAAAGCGGTAGAAATTGCTCATGATGCTTATGAAAGTGGGGATATTGAAAAAGCACAGATATACTCAATTAAAGCGGACAGCATTACAGAGGTAATTAAAACTAGACTATTAAATGCAAATGAGCTTAGTGCGAAATCTCATTTAGTTGATTATAGCAAGTTAATGCATGAGCTTGCGATCTCTCAGGAGCGTTGGAAAAAAACTGATGCTAGTTACGGTAAAACACTAATAGCAATGGAAGCTATTAGTAAAGCTGCAATAGTAGGAGTCTCAGTAACAGCAGGAATGATATTTTTACCAGGTGCTCTAGGTTTATTAGCCACTTATGGAATAGGCACGGGAGTGCTTAGCACATTTTTAACTTCTGCAGGTCTTACAACTCTTATCGGTGGAATCCTTTCTTATGGTAGGACAACAGCTCAAGGTATTAGTAGTGAAGCTCAAGGAGTTGATTTTGACTGGGATGAACAGTTCACAGATGCATGGAACACCACTGGAGAGATAGGCTTAATGGGTGTTGGTGGTGGAATGGTATCTGGAGGAAAAATTGCGCTTGGGATTGGGTTAAACTCGGCAAGAATAACTGCAGGGGCAGGTAAAGTTGCTAGAGTAATCTCTTGGGTTAAGGGAGCAGCAGATTCAAGTGTAACTGCTATGGGGATATCTCTACCTTCTAGTGTTTGGGGCTTTAGAAATGAGCTTATACAAGCAAATCAGTTAGTAGACCAAAAAGTTGATGATGGGCGTTTAGACTACGATGAGATTCAATTTATTGAGAGCAGAAAAGATTCATTAGATGGAGAGAGAAAACTAGGAGATTATCATAATTCAGATAACTTTGAGCCAGAAGATAAAGAGTTGTATCGAAGGATGTTAAAACGACAAAACTTTTATAATCTTTTAAAAGTTTACGGTGGAGACATGGCAATGAATGCTTTGTGTGGGGCTGTAGGGCATACTGCTTCTGGATTTAGAGCGAATCATTTAAAAAGTTTAATGCCTAAAGCAGGTAGTGCTAATGCAGGATTTAAAGCAGCTGTAGGAAGGCAAGCTGCAAATGTAAATATACTATCTCTTCATGCAGTCGATTTGTTAATGTCAAAAGTAGCAGCAGATATAAACATAGGAGCAAGAGAAGCGTACCTTGGGCAAGTAGCAAGTGAGGAGGATATTATTAGAATATATTGTCAAGCACTTACTAGTGATCTTGTTGGAGCAGCTCAGGGTGAGGTGCAGGCTCGTACTCAAGTGATGGCTGAAAACTTTAGGGCTGATGCTAAAATAAATATAGACAAAGCAGTAGACAGTGATCTTAAAAAGTTAGGAGTAAAAGTAGAGCAAGAGCATAATGTTGAGCTTAAGCATCAAGCAGAATCTGGCTTTGATGGAGAAAATCATATTATAGGAATAGGAGATACTCTTGGAGATGCAAAACTTGCACAGGTATTTAAAGCACTACACTTAGAAGATAGCTATAGAAAGTTAAGTGAGAAAGCTACTGGTAGCATCGAAAGTACTAAGTTGATTAGAGAAGAAATCAATAAAGCTTTAAAACATATGAATGAACAAACGAGTTACCCAAAGGAGTTTAAAGAGGCAATACATAAAAAACTCACTGAGCTTTTCATTAGAGATAACGATAGGCAAGGTAGAATCACGGTTGAGGGTGCAGGGCAAGATAAAGATTTAGCAAAACTGCAACTAGAAGTATTATTAGAGCATTCAAAGCAGGTATCTGCAGAAACAGAATTTAATTACACTAGATACATTAGAGGAGCAGGTAAGGATAAAATCGGGCCTTTAAATATTGCGAAAAAAGTATCGGAGTTTCTTGGCATTAAATTTAAAAATCCTTTGCCAACTGTAAAAACTTTTTTTACTAATGGAGTTACAACTCCTGTTAGTAGAGTTGTGAGAGGTGTTTTAAATCTACCTGTTATTGGAACAGGGTTTAGAGGTATTGGAATGGGACTTAGAGGGATCGGTAACATTCTAAGGTTTCCATATTTGGCATCAAGGCGAGTTTTCGTAGAGGCTCCATTTTTAAAAGCTCTTGTGGTGCATTCTGGTCTAGGTTCAGCTAGTGCTGTAAGTGGAGTAGGTGGAGTAGCTGCTATTTGGGCTGGCTCAATTGGATTAACTAAGCACCTTGGTTTTTATGCTTCAAGAAAATTAGGTCTTAATTCATTAAGGCCGCTTGATTCTGCTGATGCATATTCTGGGAAATTACAATTAGAAAAAACATTACACAGGCTTAAATCTATAGAGCCTGCAGAAGGACAGGTCACGCAAGTTAAGAAAACTGTTAAGCTATTAGAAGCGCAAATAAAGAAAATGAATACTATGCTTTCAGAGTGCTCTCAGCCAAGAAGAAATTATTTACTTAATCTTGGTGGGATGGGTTATTTAGCTGCCGTAGGTAATCCAGGTGGAGTAATTGCACTGGGTCTTTATTCTTGTAGAAAAATACTAGGAACTGTTCCTACTACGATTTTAGGTTTAGGTTACATGGGTGCAGCTCCTTTATTTGGTTTGCCATCTCTTGGTCTTGCAACTACTGGTTTTGCTACAGCTGCTTTAGCACTAGGTGTTCCTTATGGAGTTTATAGGGGGCTGAAGTTATTTCCTGCTGCAAGGCTAAAAGCGGCAGATGCTTGTGATTACTGTGCAAGAAAAATAATGTCAGAGCATGGGTTTGCAAGATTTATGAGAGGTGAGTCTCGTATTCATTCTTGGGCTGTTCTTGGTTCCTCGACAGCAATTTTAGGAGGAGTCTTTCTTCTTTCTTCCCCAGTAAGTGTTTATACATTATTGATTCCTCTAGGATTTCAGGTCTGGAAAACTCAAGGAGGAAATACAGCTAGATATTTTGCAGGTAGTTTGCTGCAAAGTAGAAACTCACTTTCAGGAAAGCAGTATTATTTAGGACAAGAGCATAGATATACTCCAGAAATGTTTGCAGATTTACAAAATGTTTGGTGGAAAGGCTTATCAAATGGAGAAGGTAGAAGTGCAACTAGGATGTTTAAAGCTGTTGAGCAAAAACTAGTTGGAGAATTAAAAAGAAAATCCTCTAACGTAAAACACTTTGCTAGAACATTAGAGACTCTCATTAATGAAACTAATCCTACAATTAGAGCTCAAATTTTATATCGACTAAAAGTAATTGCAGGAGAAGATCCTAGCACTAAAAATGCTAAAACTGACTCAGCCAAATTAGCGCAGTTAAAAAAAGATGATCCAGAAGCTTATAGAAAAAAGATAGAGAAGCTTAAAAAGAAAGAACAAAACAGAAAAGGAGCTAATGAAAGAAGGAAAGCTGACTTAGCTAAGTTGAAAAATGATGATCCTGAGGCCTATAAAAAGAAGATAGCGGAACTTAAGGAAGCTGAGAAAAAGAGAAATAAAGAATTTAAATCTGCTTTTTTAGGAATAGACCCAAGTAAGCTAGATGATGGGGGCTATGAAGCTTATAATCGAGATATTGCTCCTGAGAAAAGAAAGTTACTCGATGACATTATAAGTGAAATTAATAAATCTAGTGCTCAAAACAAAAAACCCGATTTTGATACAATTTTATCCCCTCATAGAGCTAAAGGTAAGCCAGCTTTGAGTAGTTATGAGATTTATAAGAGTAATCTTGATGATGAGCTTCGTTCCGTTGTTTATGGAATTGAGAATGAAGGCACATATAATGTAAGAGATTTAGAATCGTATTTAAGTATAAAAGAATTAACTAGTTCTTTTTCAGAAATAGAAAAAAGATTTGGACCAATAGTAAATGAAAAATCATCAATGTTAGATGGGGAGCTGGTTTTCATTGCTAAAAAAGAATTGGAACTGAGGGAGGAAGCAAAAAAAATAGAATTGAAGAGTAGTAAAGAACCAGACGTAGCTAAAAAAGCGGAGCTAGGAAAAAATAGCCAAGAACTTTGGGCTAAGGCGAGTCAATTAAAAGAAGTTAGAAAAAAATTAGAAGAATACATTTTAGAGAGAAAAAATTTAAATGAGTTTATTCTAGGACAAGAAAAAACTGAATCTTTAAGAGTAATGCAAAAAGTTGCAATGGAATTAAAAGCTAAAGCGAAAGCAAAAGCTAAATGGCCAAAAGGAATTACAAGTCAAAAAGAATATGACAGACTTGTTTTAAGTAGAGTTGGGCAAAAAGCTAAAGCGAAAGCCAAAGAAGCTAGCAGTAGCGTGAATAAAAATGGAGCTAAATTACCAAAGCCTGAGGAGTTTCTTACTAGAAAAGAACAACGAGAAAGATTAATTGAGATTAATGAGCGACTTTCTAGGCTTAGTATTAGTGATGAAGAAAAAATAAAACTTTTAACTGAGATTGAGACTAGATTAGAAAGCGAACATAAAGAAAAAATTAAAGACTTGATGGAGCATTTTCTAGAAGATCCTACTAATAATGCACCAGGAAGGCTTAAAGGTAATGCATATATGAGAGCTTTAGCTGAGAAAGCGAGAAATGGTTTAGAGCCAATAACTGTTATTGATGCTGATGGAAAGCAAATAGTGGTTGAATCTAAGAAGATTGACGCTAACTTTAGAGCAAAACTTTTTATCGAAGATCCAAGTAGAGATTTTGCTTATAGGGAAGTGAAAAGTAATTTTCAAGAAGTTAAAGATTTTATGTTTCTAAAAGATCGTAGAATGAGAGAAAGAGCGAATAGAAGTAGGGAGCTTGGAATCTATAGCTATGAAGATATTAATAACTTGGTGAAAGCCTTAATAGACGACCCGAATTCTCAACAGGCTTTATCTAGTAAAGGCTTAAGTGAAAAAATGAGAACTTTAGCAAAAAAAGCAGGTAATGAAGACTTAACTGCTGCACAAAGACAACAAGCTGAAGTGGATTTGAAAAAATTAATAGGACAAGATTTTAATGAAATTATTAATGTCTATAAAGCTCAAGAAAAAAAGAGAATTGATATAGGGAAAGATATTGAAGAAATTATAAAAGATGAGTATGAAAACAATGTAGGTAGGACAGAGACTTCAAATCTTGAGCGCCGTAAAGAAATGCTTACTTTAGCAAGAAATAAAATTAATAGAGAAAATACTAACTGGGCAATAGATAAAAATCATTTTAAGATTAGTATTCCTTTTACTAATATTGGAATTAAAATACCTAGGTTTATTAAAAATTGGTTTGCAATTAGTACGGTAAGAATTAAAGATGAAAGTCCAAAGTTAAGGTCAATTTGGGATATAGAGCAAGATTCTATGGACTATAAAGGTTATTCAGCTAAAGACAGAATCTCTAGTAAAATGCCAAGTGAATATATAAGTTTAGATACATCTTTTAAGCCAACAAGACCTGAGGCTTATAGTGATAATTTATTTTATAGCTTACTAGGAGGCCCAATCGATCTGAGACATGGAGGAATGTACGCTGATAGCTCCGTGCTAAGATTTGCTGCTTTTGCTTGGAGATTGAGAAGATTAGGAATGCGATAAATGTTTTGTTAACAAATCTATCCTGAGCTATCTTTTTAGATATGAGTGTCGAGAAAAAAGCTGAAAGCTTTGTTAAATACTGGAATAAATACCTAGCTGTAAATTCAGTTCTAATTCTAGATTATACATGGCCTTCTGTTAGTGTTGTTGATTTAATAACTTTTCCTTCTCGATATAAAAAAGAAATTACTGAGGAGCTAAGTGATACCTTGCACGGCGCAAGTGCTTATTTAGCAGTGATTGCAAAAAAATGTTACGAGGAAAGTAGCGATAAGTTTTCTTTTAAAGTTTCTCTAAATTTAGCTCAAGATGGAGTTGAAATTGAATTAGAAAAAGAAGAGGGAGAGAAGGTCTTAGTCCCTATAGAAAAAAATCTTAGAGAATTACTAAGAGAGCTTCCGAATCCTTTTCCAGTAACTAAAAAGTTTAAAACACCGATTACATTTGAAGCTTCAATATTATCTTTTTTTGCTATAGGTATTTTTACTGCTAGCGCTCCTAATGTTGATTGGAAGTGGCTAGAGAATGAAGATGTGATAGCTGCATCAAATAAATATTTAGCTAATACTTCAGCTCAGTATTATTCTAAGTTTGTTA
>CAYOZL010000061.1:11248-13332 GCA_964408435.1 uncultured Bdellovibrionales bacterium
TTTTAGCTACTGCAAAAAGAAAAGGGACCCATGTTGTTTTTTTAAGAAGAGCAGTTAGGTTAGTAAGAGAATTTTATGGGCAAAAGTTAGATTGGATTGAGTCTGGATTAAAAAATGACCAGATGATTAAGCAGTTTGTAATTGAAAAAGCTATGAAGTTTTTACCATGGCTAACTTTTTCAAAAGAGAGAATTGAAGAAGATATTGATGATTACATACTAGCTCCAATAATAATTAGAATTTGTGAATTTGATTTTGATTTTGCTATTAAGCTTTGTAAAGAAGTGTTGGAAGCTAGACCAGATGATAGTGAGGTAATGATTCAGCTTATTAAGTTAGAGTTATTACAAGGGAGTGCTATAGTAGGAGATGCTAAGGAAGAACATTCCTCTAGAGTGGAAGAATTAGTAAGAAAGCTTATGACTGCTCCTGATGTTGATCAGAAACCTAGCTATTATAATTCGCTTGGTGAGATCTCAATGCTTAAAAAAGATTTTTCTAAGGCTTATACTTATTATAAAACAGGCGCAGCTAGATCAACTAAAGACTTAATGCTTTTATCTGATATGCAAAATAATGCTGCTTGGTGCAGTATGATAATGAATAAAAATGCATTAGCCCTAGTTCACTTAGAACAAGCACTTTTAACTTCGAATTGCCCAGTAACAATACTACTTAATAAGTCTAAATTATTATGGGAATTAGGGGATAAGGCAGGCTGCTTAGAAATCAGAGAAAAGCTTTTTAATATCTCTCCTTACGATAGAAGGGTTTTTTCTTATTTAAAGCTAGATAAGAGCGCCTTAGAAGAGAATTCCTAAAATAGCCAATAAAATCAAGCCCTTAGCTTTGCCGAGCAAGGTCACTAATAATAGAAATTTTTTCATAACATAATTAGGTGAAGTATATAGCCACAAAAGGCTGATACTATATATATAGGTTCCTAAGGAAGGTTTTTAAATGCCAAGAGTTTGGTTTACATTTTTATTATTATTTACAGTGTTTTTTGTATCTGTACCTGCATGTATTGCAGAAGGTCCACTTAGTATTTTCTCTGGTGGTTTTAACACTCGTAAAGTAATTCAAATTGAAGATGTTAGCGATGCTGCTACTCCAGCAGAGAAAGATCAAAACACAGAATCTGCAACTACTCCTGAAGAAAATTTAAGAAAAGAAAAAGCAAAGCTAAGATACGTTTCGCAGAATCCAGAAGAAGATAAAATTATAGCACCTAGTGAAACACCAAGTGTGAGAGTTAACCCTGATGCGCCTAGCTCAATTAAAGCAATGATTTCAGCAAGGAGAAGTGGGGATGACGCAGGAGCACAAGCTTATGCTCAGCAGTTTGTAAGATATCAACAAAGTTTCTTTTTTGAAGTTAGAGACATGGTTGGTTTAATTGGAGATGCTTTAATTAAAGAGAAAGTAATTGATGAAGATGAATGGGTAGGCGTTGGTCAAATGATAGATCATGAGCTTGCAAGAACTAGGTATGAAATTGGCGCACCTTTAAAGCCAACTCACGAAGCTGCAATGAAAAGAGTTAAAGCTGATGAAAAGCAAGAAATAGAAATTTATTATTTCTTCTCTCTTGATTGTAGTTGGTGTCGTTACATGGCTTCAGACATAGAAAGATTATGGAGAGTTTCAAAAAAAGATAAACGAATAAAAATGGCAGCTCTTACAATGGGAGACAGTACTAAGGAATGGCTTGATGAATATAAACAGTATTCGGAATGGACTATGCCAGTTCTGCCAGGAGATGAATTAGCTAAGCAGTGGAAGATAGGTTTTGTGCCAGCTGTTGTGATTGTTACTCCAAGTAATGGCAAGGCTTATATGAAAACAGGCCAGCAGAGTTTTGAAAGATTATATGAGTTTGTAAGAACTGCACAGGGCTTACCTGCAACAGTAACTGCTGAGTTTAAAGCACTAGCAACTACTCCAATTGGTAAAGCAGAGAGAATGAAAGCAGGAAAGGTTTTAATTACAAGAGCGAGTAATAGAAAGAAGAAACAAAACGTACAGATTCAAAGGTTTTAGGAGAAAAATATGTATTTAAAAGCACCCCACATCCCAGTTAG
>CAYOZL010000062.1:0-12979 GCA_964408435.1 uncultured Bdellovibrionales bacterium
AAAAATTTTAAAAAGCAAAAATTACTAAAACAAAAAATTATTAAGGAGTAGAGGAACAAATGCGCCGTCACTCCAAAATGAAGTTTAGGCGTTACCTTATTACAAATTTATATGCTACTTATCGATTGCAGACCATGGAGAAAAATGAAACTCATCATTTTCCTCTTGAGCTGTGAGCTGGCCACTTGCATTAGCTAAAATCCGGTTGTAAAGTTTTACCGTTTCAGCTTCCCAACTAGCACCTTGATTAGCCAAAACTCCAGCATCGGTATCACAACACCAGCTATCTCTTTTAGCTTGTTCTGAATGGGCATAGATTTTACCAGTTGGCACCATCGCCCCAACAGGAGAACCAAGTTGAGTAACCCATTCAATGTGCTGTGTTCCTGCAGCTGCGAGTGTAGTGATTGCTGTTCTATCGCCTCCTGGACCATATAGAATCGCAACACCACCAAGACCTGCTGGAACTTCTTCACCATACTGAGCAAATCTTACGATTGGATAAGAGCCACATTTTTTCAATGCTCCAAGTGATTTCATTTGCATAGTTAATAATCCTGCCAAAATATTTCCAGCAGAAGGATTAGTGTCTAAATCCTCACCTTGAGAGCTAAGCCATTTTGCGTAGTCGTCAAATCCTTTGACCATTTGATTGTAAACCTCAAGGCTAGAAGCCCTTTGTAATGCAATGTGCACGGCTCCAAAAAATTCAGGAATTTCAGTAATGCAAACGGTTGAGCCGAATGAACAAAAAAGATCTGAGACTTTTCCTAATAGCGGGTTTCCTGTAAGGCCAGAAAAAGGACCCGAGGCTCCGCATTTAGTTCCAAGAATCAAGTCTTTCACATGACATTGAGTTCTTTGAGATTTACTTGCGTACTCAATTGCTTGTCTAACAATAGCTTTTCCTGCTTGTTCAGGCCGATCGAATTTTTCACGGTCGAATTCGCGAGTTTTAAACACTGTTACTCTTTGATCGTCAACAAGGCCTTCTTTTGCTAGAAGTTCATCAACGAATTTTGCATCGTCTTCACATCCAAGAACAACAATCACAATTGCACCAGCATTTGGATGAGCGACATGACCCAACTTACAGCGTTGTGTTCGATTTTGTAGATTGTCCTTAGTTTCAGAGCATCCGAAAGAATGAGTTAGTGCTCTAACTCCTGTAACACTAGACTTTCCATCAGAGATGAATTCATTGCCGTATGCAGCAAGTTTTTCAACTGTCTTATTCACACAACCGACATTGCTGATTAACCAAACATCGTTTCTTGTGCCGACTTTTCTTTTCCCAGCAATTTCTCTAACGAAACCACTCCAACTTGTTCCCACTCGAGAAGCAAGGGGATTCGCAGGAATCTCTGCTGGCTTTTTCCAAGGTTCATAGTAACGAGTAAGTTCCTTAGCATCCAAGCCAGAGATAGTATTCGTAACTGTAAGCAGGTCATATGGTTTGATTTGCCTAGAGGCAAACCCAACTATTTGACCATATAAAGTTAAAGGATCACCTTGTTCGATAACCGGCCCAATGTGCATCTTGTGACCAAGTGGCACTGTTGAGCTTGGAGGACCAAAACTAGTTTGCACCCCCCTAGCTACATCTTCTAAAGCAACGACCATGCTGTCAGCGGGGTCAACTTGCATAAAACTCTTAGACTGAGACATTTTAGTCTCCCTTCAAAAAAACTTTGAAATTGTTCCATCTACTTCTTGATCTAAATTCTAAAATTGACATAGATCAAGAAATAGAAAAGTATTCTACTCATTTTCATAGTGATAGGGAGAAAGAACAGATTCTTGGCGAATTACGTGCATAATTACATGCGATAAAAACAGGGTCAATTTCAAGCACCTTTTAGGTGTTGGAATTTAACCCTGATGTTAATTATTATTATTAAAAGGCTTTAATCTCTATACCCGCAAAAGCTGAGAATCCAGCTGTTGCAAAACCAGCAACTTCAGAATAATCCTCATCAAATAAATTATCCAATCTTAAAAATAATTTTGTTCCTTTTGAAAGAAAACTATTATCTAAAGAATTACCTAAAGAATAATTCATACTTAAATCTGCTAGCTCAAAATTATCTAATCTAGAACCATCGTTTTCTCTTCTGCTATTAACTAGTCGATAAGAAAAAGTTAAATCTAAATTATCAGCAGGCTCAACAAAAAATTGAACACCTGCTTTATGTCTAGCTCTTCTTGCTAGAGCAAAGCCTGTATTTTCATCTTTAGTATCGTTATAAACATAGTTTAAATTCATACTAAGACCAGGACAAATATCGTAATTTAAAACAGACTCAACTCCTCTTGCTCTGGCATCAGAAATATTTTCTGCTAAAAAAGTTGAGCTATCAAAAGAAATCAAGTTATCAAAATCGTTATAAAATAAAGTAACATCAAAATTAGCTTTTTTAGATAAGTAATATTTTAAACCTAAATCATAAGACGTACTTTCTTCAGCATCTAATTCTGGGTTGCCAAAATTTGGGAAAAACAGTTCGTTAAAAGATGGAGCTTTAAAGCCAGTGCCAAAACTTGCGTGAAAATTAGAACCTAAAGAATCAAGATTGTAACGAGAAGAGGCTGAATAAGTAACTTCATTACCAAAATCACTATTGTCATCTATTCTAATACCTAAATTTAAAATAAAGTTTTGGTAAGAAATACTATTATCAGTCCAAAATGAGATAGTATCTCGTGTATTATCAAAATTACCTTGATTCTCCCCTTGCCTATTAAGGTAATCTACTCCTAGAGTTCCTAATATTTCAGTATCTGTAATAAAATCTTTTAAAGTATTTGAAAGGGATAAGGACGCATAAGTATTCTCTCCTCTAATATCAAAATTATTAAAACTAGTATCAGGATCACTTCCAGTAAGTCTTTCATTACTGTAACTTAGCTTCGCTTTAAGTTTAGTTGCTTCACTTAACTTAGAGTCTAGCGATAAACCAGTAGTTACTAAATCTCTATTTTGTTCAAAATTTAGATCATCTACTGGGCCTACTCCAAATTCAAATCCATCCAACTCTGTTTTAGAAAGAATTGCTCTATTGTGTAAATTTAGGAAAGTATTCTTATTTAATCTAAGTTTATGTCTAGAAGAAATAGAAATATTTTCGTAAGCATCATCTTCTGTAGAAGGAGTTGCTGCAGAGAGACCATCAGAGCTTAAATAAGAAGCTGAGAAAGAATTTGAAAAAACTTCTGTTTTTTGTCCTATTGTAATTTGTTCTGAATGTGTTCCAAAACTTCCTCCAAGAGCTTTAAAAGATGCGCCTTTGGATTCCTTGGTAACGATGTTTATTACTCCACCTATTGCCTCGGAACCATAACTAACACTACTTGCACCTTTAACAATTTCTATTCTCTCAATATTATCAAGCTGTAAATCAGCCAAATCAAAACTGCCGACATTTGGATCATTCACTCTAATTCCATCAATTAGAATTAAAGTATGGTCACTTTCTGCTCCTCTGATAAAAGTACTAGCTGCCCTACCTAAAGCGCCTGTTTGAACAATATCAATTCCAACTGACTTTCTTAGTAAATCGATAATATTTCTCTGATTAGATTTCTCGATTTGCTCCGAAGTAATGACTTCAACTGAACGAGTATTATTACTTGCTTTTTGTTCAAAACGATTTGGGGTAATTAAAATTTCAGGAGCTTGGGAATAAGCTTTTGGAGCTAAGACAAATGCAAGTACGCATGCATACTTTAAAAAAGATTTCATATGTAATTCCTTATTACGCGAAAGAATAGTTATTAAAACAATATTATTAAAAATATTGAATTCAGGTAATCTGACTTTAACAGTTGCGCGACAGTGAGGGACTTGCACCCTACTTCCCCTGAATTAGGGGGTTTGTAACTTAGATCGGGTTTGGGGGCAACTTTATTGTTTTATTGAGGGTTGAGACTAAGATTAGGACTAAGATTAAGACTAGGATTAGGATTAAGATTAAGATTTAGGGTTAACAGTGCTTGATAATAATGCTTATTATCTCTATATAAATGCTTATGAGAATTAGACTTTTAATTTCAATGATTGCTTCTGCTTCGCTTTGGAGGATATTTTTCTCTTCTGGAGTGCTTGCTAATTTTAGTCCAATTGGGGCAATAGCATTATTTGGTGGTTGTTATTTCTTGAATAAGAAAGTTGCATTTCTTGTTGTTCTAGCTTCTATTTTAATAAGTGATTTAGCTTTAAACTACTTTGTATACTTTGGTGAATTTAAACTATTATATAATGGTATTTTCTTTAATTACTTTAGTATTGCTTTAACTGTATTGATTGGGGCTTTAATTAAAAAAGTAAAGTTTGAAAGTATTTTACTTTGTAGTTCCTTAGCAGCTTTTACTCACTGGTTAATTTCTGACATTGGAGTTTGGTTATACAGTCCACTTTACCCAAAAACATTTGAAGGTTTAATTGCTTGTTTTGTTGCAGCTATTCCTTTTTTACAAAACATGCTTTTAGGAAATTTATTTTTTAGTTTTGTATTGTTTGGCCTTTTTGAGCTAAGTAGTAAAAAATTACTAAATAAATCTCAGATCTGCACAGATTCTGCATAGATATTAAAACAAGCTTCTAGAGAAGTATTTCAAGTAGACTTTTTTCACTTAAAAACATAATAAAACCATAAACTTACCACGCTTACGCTAAGGCCATAGCCACATAAAGTAATATATTCTGCATAATAATAGTGTAAATGTTTTAAGTATTTTTTATGTCAGAACGAAATCAAAATCAGCAAGCTCAACAAAGAGCTCAGCAACAGGTTCAGCAACCGGCTCAACAGCAGGTTCAGCAACAGGTTCAACAACCTGCTCAACAAGGAGCCCAACAACCAGCTCTAGACATACCTAATATAAATTTACCCTCTCGAGAACAGTATGCTGCTCAGTATTCACAATATGCACAGACTGCAAGGGAAATAGCTAGGCCAGAATCAATTAAGTACTCGCATGGCGCTGATGTAATAATAGACATTAATGGTGAACCAGTTGTAGACAGAAGAAGTGGCACAGAAGTTCAATTACTTGGAGGTGCAGCTGGTGTATACATAGTAGGACAGGATAAAACTAGATATCACACTACTGGTACTACGAGTGATGGAGATAGCATAATCAACCATAGTGTTGATTCAAATCAAAACATATCCCTTCATTCTAAATACGAAGGCCCTAAAGTTTACGAATCTGTTCTAGGCTCAACGATTAGAAATCTTGGCTTAATAAGAACTGGTGATAAAACTTACAAAAGACCTGGATTTGGTGGAACATACAAAGTTCAAATTGAAAGAGATAACTCTTTTTCGATTCATTATTCAGGCGGCAGAAACTCCTCTGGTCAAATGTGTTACAAACAAACCTTTCATCATGGTCACTGGGATCGGCGTAGGAATTCACCGCTTAGGAATCAAGCTGATAAGTGGAAAAGATATAATTCTATTAAAAGCAATAAGAAAACCTCTGCTAGTAGTGCTAGATTATTAAAAGGCTCTACTAATTCTTCATTTAGTACTTCAACTTCTGCAATCACAGTTGATAGCGAGAATAATTCAATTGCTAGTGATACTAAGTTAAGCAACATTGATTTTAAATCCGTTACAAACAATGAGCAAACATGGTCAGGAACTTTTACTCAAGATTCTGGTTATACTCTAGTTTGCCGACATAACAACATGAGTGGTGCACTAAACTTAAAACAAGACTTACTTAGTAACCATGCTCCATCAGTTGTAAGAGATACTTTTGCAATGGCGATTAACAATCATGTTACAGAATTAGATGGGCAGTCTGAATATCGCTCACTACTTACAAATCAAAAAATGCTTGTTGAAATTGATGGAAAGAAAACAGTTGTTGAACTAATGGGTAATGGAGATGTAAAAGACCATACAAATAATAATTGGTATAGAATTCAAGTAAGTGAAGGTAAAGCTATTTCTTGGGAACCAACCCCACTAGACTCTGTTAAACAAAGTATAGACGACTCTGCTCCAAAGCCGATGCAAGCGCCTGATACGGAAGACGAGAAACAGGATAGCTCTACAGATACCAGTCAAAGGCAAGGGCAAAATCCTCCTAGTGCAGCAGATAACGTAACTAGCAATTCAGCAGCAGACAGCCCTGTAGCAAACAACCCAGATTCTTCTCAAGCTCAGACTTTAAGTTCTCAAGTAGCAGAACAAAATCTACAAACTGCTAATCAAGAACAAGTTACTGAATTTAGCAACAGATTCAATGAAGTAGCAGATCTAATTTTGTTCAAACATAATAGAGGGCTAGGAATTGATAACGCACCAAGCACTGTATTATTTACAAAAAATGGTGAATTTAAAACAATCGATCAAGAAAAACATTTCAAAGAAGGAAGTAATGATTTTCAATATGGCAATGTAGGAAACAAAGCTTTTAAAGAGGCTTTAGGCAAGCTTCCAGAAATGGATTTAAATACTCTTCCAGAAAATAGTATCACTGGTCTAGCAAGAACAAGCAATGGAGAAACTTTTTACATTTTTCCAAAATCAAATGGGCAAATTATCGCTGTCAATCATAACGAACCAGTTGCAGAAGTTAAACAAGCGTACGCATCAGCTACTGAAACACAAGGCGCTAACAGATCTAAATTAATTACCGGAGAATGGTTTGAAGTAGCTAATTCAAATCAAAATAACCGGTGGGGCTACATAGAATTAGATGGTGGGAAGATACATTTAGCTAACCATGATTTTAGTCAAATTAAGACTTGGGATCCTGAAAAAGCAATTGATGAAGTACTAAATAAGAACCATGGATACAAAGACTCATGGGACCCAAGGGGATGGTACGACATTGATGATTACTCCCCTGTAACAACTGGAACAGAAAAATCAAATGACTTACAAGCACAAGTCTCTGATAATAAGAAAGAAAAAAGTAATAAGTCTAATCAACCAAAAGGCAGTGGCATGACTGACATGGATAGAATCTACGAAGGTGGTGGAACTTTCGGATAAAATTCTTTTATTTGGTTTCTGCAGAATCTTTTGTTATTTTGCTCAATTATGAGCGTAGACAAAACCAATCAATACATACTAGCCAACTACGGAAGATTTCCAATCTCAATGACAAGAGGCCAAGGGGCTCAAATCTGGGATGAAACTGGCAAGAGATATATTGATTTTTTTGCAGGCTTTGGTGCATGCGGAGTCACCGGTCATTCTCATCCAGAAATAACAAAAGCTGTTACAGCTCAAGTAAACGAGCTTCAATGCCACGGAAATTATTTCACTAATCCCAAACAAGCCCAACTAGCAGAAAAAATTATTAAGCATTCTTTCCCTGGAAAAGTATTCTTTTGTCATAGTGGGGCAGAAGCTAATGAGGCCGCAATAAAGCTAATTAGAAAGGCAACAGGCAAACAAGAAATAATTTGTTTTCAGAATTCTTTTCACGGAAGAAGTATGGGAGCTCTTTCAATAACTCCTGAATCTTTCCATAAAGGTTTTGAGCCGATGCTAAGTGGAGCGGTTAGAGCAGAATATAATAATTTAGAATCTGTAAAATCTAAAATCACAGATAAAACAGCTGGAATTTTCATTGAGCCAATTCAAGGTGAAGGTGGGCTTAATCTACCAAGCACTGAATTTATGCAAGGCATAAGAGAATTATGCGATAAGCATAATCTGCTTCTAGTTTGTGATGAAGTCTGGACTTCACCTGCAAGAATAGGAAAAATGTTTGCATACCAGTTATACGGAATTACACCAGATGCGATGACACTAGCAAAAGCTATTGGCGGGAGCTTACCATTAGGAGCTTGTGTAATAAGTGACAAATATGCCGATGTTCTAGGACCCGGAACTCATGGTTGCACCATGGGAGGAAACCCAGTTTGCTCTGCTGCAGCTCTTGCGAGTATGGAACTAATTGAAGAAGAAAACCTAGTTGAAAAAGCAAAAGAACTGGGCGAGTATATTGTTGCTAATTTAAAAGAAAAAAACTTAAACAAAGTTAAAGAAATTAGACATAGCGGCTTAATGATAGGTCTTGAATTAAAATCTGACTATATTAATTCCGAGATTGTAAAAGAATCACTTAATCAAGGTTTATTCGTAGCAGGCGCAAAGAATAATGTCTTAAGGATTGCCCCTCCAATAGTAATCAAGAAAGAAATACTAGATGAGGGCTTAGGAATACTAAATAAACTATTAGCCTAAGTAAGCTTACAGCACTGGCTTAGTCTTAATCCTAGTCTTAGTCTTAGTCTTAAATTACCAATCCTAACCTAAAACAAACAACCAAAAACACCCCTTTTAAAGCATTAATTTCAAAGCCTTTTTTGCAATAATAAAAAACTCATGTAAATCCATCAATCTGACGAAGGATATACATGGTAAAAAGCATAATATCCGAAATCTCCTCTGTAGTCCTAGGCAAAGAATACCAAATCAAACTCGCTCTTAGTTGCTTACTAGCAAAAGGTCATCTCTTAATTGAAGATATACCAGGCATAGGAAAGACTACTCTCGCTAAAACTTTATCTAAAGTTATGGGCATAGACTACAACAGAGTTCAATGCACTAATGACATGCTACCAGGAGATATTCTAGGAGTTAATATATTTAATCAAAACGACTCAAGTTTTAATTTTATAAAAGGCCCTATATTTACGCATCTTTTATTAGTTGATGAAATTAATAGAACGACTCCAAAAACCCAAAGCTCTCTACTTGAGGCAATGGAAGAATTGCAAGTTACCATTGAGGGTGAAACCTACAAATTAGAAAAACCGTTTTTTGTAATTGCGACTCAAAACCCACTGGAGCAATCTGGAACATACCCCCTTCCAGAATCTCAACTTGATAGATTTTTAATTAGAATCAGCATTGGCTACCCACATCCTGAAGCAGAAAAACAAATTCTACGTGAAGGAAATACGGATCATAGTCAAAAAATAAACGAATTAGTTAGTTCTATTTTATCACCTGAAAAAATACTTGAAATACAGGATGAAATAAACGAAGTCTATGTTTCTGATAGCATTCTAGACTACACTCAAAGTCTTTTAGAGTTTTCAAGAAAAAGTGATTTTTTCTACAATGGTTTATCCACTCGAGCAGGAAAAGCATTGTTGCAAATAGCTAAATCATGGGCTTACTGCAGTGAAAGAGCAAACGTTATACCAGAGGACATACAAGAAATGTTACCTCATGTTGCATCACACAGAATAGTATCTAAAGAGACAAGATCAGAACTAAAAAAAGAGGAATTAAAAGATATTTTCTCTCAAGTTTCTTTGCAAAAATAGTTTTTAAAGCCAGAGCTATCGAGGAAAGATTGGAGAAAGAACGATTAAGAAATAACATCAATGTTAAAATATTTTACAAAATTTTTAATACCAAAAAATACAGATGTACTACCTCATACTATTAAAAGAAATAGAATTTACATCCTACCTACTAAAAGAGGTATTAAGTTTTGCCTAATGCTCGGAGTAATGTTTTTAGTCTCTTTAAATAACAACGACAACTTAGCACTCTTACTTACCTTTATACTTTGCTCTACTTTTTTAATTTCAATGATTTACACTCATTCAAACTTAAAAGGGCTAAAGCTTATTTCAGTTTCCACTCAGCCTAATTTTGCTAGCGAGAAAGCTAAAGTCTCTATCAACCTGCTCTCAGACAACTTAGCTCGTCCCTTAATCACAGCTTACATAGACTCAGAAAATCTTGAAAAAACTAAAGTACTAGATACAAAAACTCTTGAACTTAAAGCACAAACTGAAAACAGAGGTATTTACAGACCTGAAAAAATTAGAATTGAATCCGACTTTCCTTTTTCCTTTTTTAAAGCTTGGACATATATCAAAACTGATGTGCAGTGTTTAGTTTATCCAAAGCCATTAGAGAACAAACACAAAGCAAGCATAAGCTCTAAACAAGCTGATGGAGCTAATAATGGAGGGAAAGGTAATGAAGACTTCAATGGGCTAAAAAATTACACTCAAGGAGATAGTCCAAAAAAAATATACTGGAAGGGTCTTTCTAAAGGAACAGGATTAAACACTAAAGACTATAGTGGTTCTTCAAGTCAAATAGCTTTATATGATTTTAATAAAATTAAAGAAGATAATCTTGAGATAAAATTATCAATGCTAAGTTTTTTAGTCCTCCAAGCAAAAGGAGCGTTTACTTTAAAAATACCTGGAAAAACAATTGGACCAGATAGTGGAGAGAAACATCTACATTCATGCCTTAAGGAGCTAGCTCTTTATGCGAAAGAATAAAGAATTAAATCTAGCAATATTTTTAGCTAGCATACCCTTATTTTTTCACTTACCTCTTGGTATTACTGCTTGGTGTATTTTCTTTCCTGTAATTCAAAGCTTAGGAAAAGTTAAAAAAGTTTCTAACTACACTACAACTTTTATAGGCGCTCTAGCCTTAGTAATTCTAATGTTAACTTATGGTTTTACATATTCACTCGATCTCTGTGTTGCTCTGCTAGCAATGGCTACTTGTGTAAAGCCAATGGAAGCTAAAACAAGTAGAGACAACGCAGTATCGCTTTGCATGTCGTATTTTGTTTCTCTAGCAGCTCTTTGGTACTCTACAACAATTACTGTTGCAATCTATTCAGTATTTTCTCTACTAACTACCACTAGTATTTTAGCTTATCTAAACGATGCTTTTGATACCTTAAGAGATAGTTTTAAATTTAGCTCTAGAATTATACTTCAAGCATTACCGCTAGCAATTGTACTCTTTGTAGTTTTTCCTAGACTCTCAAATAAAATGTGGAGCTTTAATATCAGCACTAAAGCAACTACAGGTTTTAGTGATAGTATTTCTATGGGTGGCATTAGTAGCTTAGCATCAGACCCAGGTACAGCCTTTAGAGCTGTTTTTTATTCAAAGGTGCCAAAATCTCTTTATTGGAGAGGTTTAGTTTTTAATTTCTTTGATGGTAAGAATTGGAAAGCAAAACAAAATAGCAAAAAATTTGAAGGCAAAAGGACAGGAAAAAATAAGATTTCATATGATATTATTTTAGAACCACATCATAAAAAATGGATTTTCTCTTTAGGCCTTCCAGTAAGTGCACCAAATGATTCTAAACAAACTGAAGATGGAATTATTTTAGCAAAAAAGCCAATTACAGATAAAGCGCTATACAATATACAATCTGTTAGTACAAACTTTGGTAGCTTAGATAAAGTCTCTAGAAGAATAAATACAAAAATTCCTAACAACGTAAACCCTAAAGCAAGTAAACTAGCACAGTCTTGGAAAGAACAAGGTTTAAGTAATAAAGAAATAATAAAGAAAATTCAAAGTTTTTTCATTACTCAAAATCTTAAATACTCCCTTGAAGCCCCAAGAACTAGTGGGGATCATGTTGATGACTTCTTATTTAGAACAAAAATTGGTTACTGTGAGCACTTTGCAACTGCTTTTGCTTTTATGCTTAGAGCAGCTGATGTTCCTGCAAGACTTGTTGGAGGATTCCTAGGAGGAGAGGTAAATAAAGATTACATTATAGTAAGAAATTCTGATGCCCATGTATGGACTGAAATTTGGGACGAGAAAATAGGTTGGTTTAGATACGACCCAACACCAGGTGGAACATACTTAAGCACAGGAGCTAGTAGAGACAGAGAAACATCAATAGCTAGTTCTTCAGATTTTTCACAACTTAGAAGTTCTATACTATTAAAGCTAGATTCAATTAATTTCGCATGGAATAAATGGGTCTTAGGCTACGATAAAGTTAAACAAGAAAACCTACTTAAAGACTTAGGTCTAAAGGGCAAATCTGCATTATTTATTTGTTCGATAGTAATGTTTGTTTTCATGCTAGCCATAATAATTGCTTACTACTTTAACCAAGCAGGAAGAAAAAAAGCTCTAGATAGTACTGGAAAAACTTATGAAAAGTTTATTAAAAAATTTGCAAAACATGGATATAAAAAACCTGAGAATATGGGACCACGTGATTACCAAGCAGAGCTAGAAAAAGCTTTTCCTAAAGTAGAAGAAAATATCAAATTAATTCTAGATTTATACGTTGCTCTAAAATACGAGAAAAATGCACAGTTAGAAGATCAAGAAAAATTTAAATCTTTAGTTTCGAATTTAAAAATCCCTAAAAAGAATGGAAGAGAAAGATCTCTCACAGAGGCACAGAGGTCACAGAGTTAATTTTTTTAACTTTTTTTCTCTCTGTGTTCTCTGTGCCTCTGTGAGACCTTCTACTCTGTGCTCTGCAAATACCTCAGCGCCTCCTCATTAGAACTAAACTTCAACCTCTGCTTACCCTCTTTCTTCCCCAACTCTAATTCTCTCTGGTCTATTTTTTGCCAATCACTATGTGTTACAATTTGCTTGTCTATTAAATCTAGTAAATCCCCTTTTGCCTCAGGCAAATCTTCTAAATCTTCCAGTAAACTCTTTACTGTCTCAACACTACAAGCCTTATTCGTTCCAATTACTCCCGAGGGCCCTCTTTTAATCCATCCAGAACAATATAAGCCCTTTATTAGTCGCCTGTCCTCATTAGTAATTCTTCCAGCTTCATTAATGTATTTTCCCCATTTAAAGGGAAGATCTTCAATACCCTTGCCTAAGTATCCAATACTTCTAAAGACCATATCTACATCTAAAAATTCAAACTCTCCTGTGCCTTTTGATTTCTGTTTTCCAGCTTCACCTTCTAGCTTATTAATTTCAAGTTTTACTCTTTCTATCCTATCTTGCCCTAAAAACTCTACAGGGCTTTTATAAAAGATAAGATGTAGCTTTTTATTATTTACTTGTGGCTTATTAGCTAGCTCTTTCAAAATTGAAAAATTAGACCTTTTAACTTTATCTGCTTGTTCAAGTTCACTTTGATTTGCTGAACTTAGCTCAAGATCCTCTTTCTTAATTACCACATCACAACCAGGAATTTGTCCTAACTCTTTTAGCTCTTTATCAGT
>CAYOZL010000063.1:0-12655 GCA_964408435.1 uncultured Bdellovibrionales bacterium
TTTAGCAACCCAGGTTTTAATAGTTTAAGTGATAAAAGGAGAGCAAGAGCTATTGAGGCTGGTATATTAAGCAGGCTAAAATACACTTCCAATCAAAAGTCTGCGATTGAAGATATTAAAGAAATTAAAAAAGAATTAATTAGTTCATCTACTCTTACAAATGATGAGTTCTTAGAAATATTAAAAGCCTCAGAAGTGCAAAAAGCTCTAGTTAGTTATTTCAAACATCTAGTAGAAAATGGAAGCATAGAAGATATTAATTCTATGCATATTTGGCGGCCTTTTAATTCTGAGTTGCTTAGACTTAAGGAGCGTCCTGAGTTGATGAGCCTTGAGGAACGTCCTGAGTTACTTAGCTTTGAGGATAGGAATAAGTTACTGCAAGACAGATTTTTTATCGAAATAAAAAAAGGGAGTGTTCAAAGGGCAGTAGAACTTAAAAGAGCCTTTGACAGAGGTAAGGTTTCTCTTGGAGTCTTAGATATTAGTGAACAAGAACCATTCTCTCAACAAACAGCTCTTCAAAGTAGATTGGAATTTCATAATGATAAAGCTGGAACTGCCAGTGAAGTAATTCAAATTTCTAAAAATAATCTAGTATCTAAAGAGGTTTTTGGAAAACTAGAAGTGCAAAGAGATTTAGAATTCTTATTTGATGAGTTAATGCGTATAGGACAGACAGAGTTAGCCTCGGAGTTTCGTGAAGAATGCTTGGTTAAGAAAGAAGATCTCTCACAGAGTCACGAAGGCACTGAGATAAGAGATGGCGATTCAAATTCTGCCTTGTTCACTCAGATATTAGAAACTGCTAGTCAAGAATTGGATCAGAGAACAAATGATTCTCCAGTATCTAAATCAGAAGAATATACTATTAATGATGAGTCTCAGATTAGGATAGAAAAAGACAGTATTACTTTATTTTACCCTGGAACTGAGAAGACAGCTAGTATCTCTACTAGTTTAAATGCTAGCCAAATAGTTTTTCTAAAAAGATATTTAGAAATGAATCAAAATTCTTTTGGTAAGAAAATGAGTTACCAACAAGAAGCTTTACAAGTAGCTCTTAACTTCGCAGTTCTTCATGCTGAGTTTTACGGCCAAGACCTAAACCCCAGAAAAGCTGCTGAGCAATTAGTAAGTTTCTTAAAAAGAGAAAAATTTATTGCTAGTAGTTATGAAGTTAATAAAAGTGTTACCGAGTCTGAGAGAATTAAAGGAATAGCTAATTGGGGTGATACTTCATCTAAGCTAGTTGAGACATTAAGGCCGAGATTTGAAGGTGAAACTGTAAATGAAATAGAAGTTCAAAGATTAAGTGCTGCACTAGATCAATTAAAGTCAGAGCAATTAGAAAAACTAGATACTGACTTGCTAGAAAAGATTTTAGAAGCTTCTACAGAAGCTAACTTAGAAGAGATACTAGATGAGCAATCACAAAGAGATAGTAATAGATTAGAACCTGTAGAGCTAACTATAAAAAGTGACAGAGATTTATTAAGAGATACTAAGGGTAAGGATGCAGATTATCGCTTTGGTATAGAGATAAATCATAAAGGAAGGATTAAAATCACTCAAAGGGGGCCAGTTGTTCCTCAAGGTGTTGCCAAGGTTGTTTCATTAAAAGATTTAGTTACAAGATTATCAGAAGCTACCGCTATAAATGAGAGGCCTGAATGGAGAGATAGTCCAGTAAACTCAACTTTAGATAGTGAGTTTGCTAAAGAAGCTGATTTTTCTTCTACACATCAAGAGATTAATCTTGATGCATTAGAAAGAATTGCAAAACTTAATTCCAAATTAATTAAAATTAAAGCTAGCATTAAACGAGAAAGAAAATGGTTAGCAAGGAGAAAGCTTCAAAAAGAAAAAATAAGAATAGAGGACGATTTAAATGAATCTTCTAAGGAATTCAATTTGCTAGAAGATTCTGCACGTTATGATTTAGCTAGAAAACTATATGAGCAATCTATAGAAACTTATAGTCGTTCATCTAAAGATGAAGAATATGAGAGACACCGAACAGTATTTGATTTTATTCTGAAAATTCAAGCAGAAACTGGAATTTTACATCCTGATTTTGATTATGAAGGTAAGAAAGAAAGAGAAAGAAAAACTTTTGAAACTTTTAGAACTCTATCTGAGATTGGTAAAGGCTATGAGCATTTAGTTGAGAATACTCACCATGGTGATTGGATGGCTTGTGGCCCAGCGTCTTTTTCATACGCTATTTTACTAGAGAGACTTAATCCAGATTTGGAATTTGCAGTTATTTCAACTGATGTATATGTGCATGAAAAAACACTCGATGATGCTCCAAAATTATATACGAGAACGAGTTTAGAAAATGAACAAATAAGTCATTACCTTGGTCTCGTGCCAGGTGAGAGTAAAAGGTTTTTTACTTTAACTAAAGAAGCATTAGATGAAAATTTTGATATGGTAGAAGCCATAGAATATGTCAAAAAAAATAATCTAGCTAGAGAAGGTGAGCTTGATATCCTTGCAAATGAAATTATAAAAATGCAAAAGATAAGACGAGAATCTGGCTTGGAAGTAGTGAACCTTGAGACTCGTTGGGGACATACTGTAATGCTTGCTCGTTCTAAATCATCTGGCGACGTAAGGTTAGTAGATTTTACTGCAAAGCAGTTTGATTATAATTACCCATTAATTGCAAAAGAAGTTTTTTTAAACTTGAATGATGGTAGTTTAACAGGTGGCTTATCTGTAGATACAGGAAATAGAAATAATACAAATATAGCTTACATCTTTGAAGATGAAAAAGTAGAATTTACTGATACTGATACTTTATTAGAACAGAACAAATATATAGAGAATGGTTTTGATCCATATATAGAAAGTATTCTAAATGCTAATAGGGAAATAGGTTCTGAGCTACCTTATGAGAAGCTCTCAAATCGCCATGAGTTTTCTGATGGAGATAGTAGTGAGATTTCTAGAAGTCATGAAGAAATTACTCAAAAAGATTTAGAAATAATACAAAGTATAAGTAAATCTATAGGAGAAGGCTTATTATATGATTTTACATCTTCAGAGTTTAATAACTTAGATCATGCAAGACAATTAAGAGCTATTAAAATAGGTATATTAAACAGGCTTAAATATATCTCTAATCATAAGTCTGCAATTCAAGATCTCAGTGAAGTCCAATCAAAATTAGCTAGTTTGCCTACTTTTAGAAATAAGGAGTTTTTAGCAATAATAAAAACACCTGAAGTGCAAAGTGCATTATCTAGTTATTTTGAACATCTAGCGGATAAAGGCAGTGTTGAAGATCTTAATTTTATGCAACGTAGTAGGTATTTAAGCTTAGAAGAACTTAGCATTGAAGATAGAAATAGTTTAGTCATGCAAAGCTATTTTAATGAGATAGCAAAAGGTAGTATTGAAAGAGCAGTAAAGCTTAAAACAGCTTATGATAGAGGTAGGGTTGCTAGTAAACTATTGGACATTCATGAGCAACCCACATTCGCTCAACAAAGAGCTCTTGAAAATAGACTGGAATTTCACAATGATAGAGTTGGAACTGCTAGTGAAGTAATTCAAATTTCTAAAAATAATTTAGTGTCTAGAGAAGTCTTTGGAAGACCAGAGGTTCAGAGAGATTTGGAATTCTTATTTGATGAATTAGAAAGTACTGGACAGTATGAAATAGCAAAAGAGCTTAGAGAGACAAGCATATTTGATAAAGACACAAGCTTTTCTGCAAGTCATGAAAAACTAGAAGAAGATTATTTTAATTTCCTAGAAGACTCAAGCTCTTTTAGTCATGACGAAAGAATAGAGCTATATGCAAGAATTGCAGAATCTGATTCTGTAAGTAACTGGCACAAAGAGGAATTAGAAAAGAGCGAAGATTTACAGGATTTATATTCTTGGGATAACTTTCTTGACTCTAATAATATTGAAGAACTTCGAAGACTAAAAGTAAGATTTTTACTTGCAAGGAAATGGCTTAGACAAAGGAATCATGTTGGAGATAAAGATTTAGTTAAGTGGCTTGAAAACTTAATAGATCAAAAAGTAACTACTTTGAGCCTTTTACATGAGCTTTTAGATAGTTTTGAAGCTGTAATTGATAAGCGAAATGGTAAAGATGGTATCTTAACAAAAAAAGAAAAAGCAGTTATAGAATCTAAAATAGAGAGAAGAAAATACAATGATAAATCCGGCGAACTTATAGAACTTACTTTAGATAAATTAAGTTCTTCTGGCGTCGATGTCAGTTTAAATTCTAGGAAGGCTAGAGAAGTATTAGGATTTATAAGTAAAATAAAGAAAGTACTTAAACAATCAAATGAGTTTGAGCAAAGATTATTAGAGGATATTTTATACTTAAAACTTGATCCTGAAACAAGTTCATTATTTACCTTCGATAATGTATTACTTATGATT
The DNA here is from genome assembly GCA_964408435.1 of uncultured Bdellovibrionales bacterium. GTDB lineage: Bacteria > Bdellovibrionota_C > UBA2361 > SZUA-149 > CAYOZL01 > CAYOZL01. Next base: position 4,417 of record CAYOZL010000063.1, read on the forward strand.
TCCTCTTTTGATGGTAGTAAGAAATTAAAAAATAAATTCTCTGAATATATAAATTATTTAGCAGATTTAAAAAGAGGTAATGTTAAATTTATTTCTAATCATGTAGAAGGTTTGCTAGAAGATTTAGCTATTGGAGTAGGGCCTAAGGGTAGTTTCTCTGAAATTGAATTAGCAATGAGGTTTTTTACTAGCTCTAATTATTATCTACACGGGGTAAGTTATACTGAAACCTTTGGTCAGCATCTAATCCCACAAATAGCAGGTGCTAGAACAGAAATTGACTTTATTGTTAGCCCATTGGATGGAAATGGAGAGATCTTAGCTTATTATATAGTTGAAGTTAAGTCATCTATTGGAGCCTTAGAGAGAAAACTTGATGGGGTCATATATAATGGAAGTAACGTACTTAAAAATAATCAAATAGTAAGACTTAGTGAAATTGTTAATAAGTTTAGCGAAGAACTTGATAAGCCAGTAAAAGGCATAGTTTTGGTTAATACTAAGGATGTAGACTTCGGTAAAGTAGAAAATATTCTCTTTGATATTGAATCATTAGAACCTAGATTTAATACTCCAGTATTATTAAGTGCTAATAACCTAACTGTTGCTAAAGGCAATTTGAAAATAGACTCGCCTTTTTTACCTTTAGAAGCTGGATTTTCACAAAGCCATGAAATAAGTAGTTTTTCTGCTAGTCATATAAAAGAAACGATAGAGTTTGAATCAAACGAATTACAGGATTTAAGAAAACAGCTTTTAAGAGAGCAAAATAGAATAAGTTTATTTCGAAGAAAAAAACAAGACCTAGTTAGCAGTCTTCAAGAACAGATTGAAGCAAAAAGACTTTCTTTAGCAAAGCTTAATCTTAAAATGCAATTAATTAACCTTAACAATAGGCCTCTTATTGGATCTTTAGCCTCGTTAGAGCTTGGTCAGAATTTGTTAGTTACTAGAGATAATTTTGAAGAAATTTTTGGTACCAAACTAAAGCTAAAACAGCCAAGTGAATTTCAAGCTATAATAGAAAGAGTAGAGAGTGTTGATGGAACAAGATTTAAAATTAGTAATCTTAGTATTAGAGACTTTCCTTATATTAACGATGAGAAGGTCTTAGTAGAAGCAGAGTTTACTCCTGATGATGCCCTGTCTTTTGGAAATACTCGAGTATCAATAAAACAGAGTGCTCAAATTGAATATAGAATAACTCCTGACGGTAATTTTGAAACAGACACTATGGAGCTAAAAATTAGCACAAATGAGAAAGGGGAGCTTATAGTAGAAGATGAAGGGTATGTAAAAGATAGTGCAGGTTTGAAATTTATAAGTGATCAGGAAATAATACAGGTTTTAGATAGGGTTGATCGGGATAAGAGTGCATATCAAGAAATAACAGTTGATGAGTTAGTTAATGTTGCAGAAGGGAGCTATGTTGTAGGCGATCTTGAGCAAACTGTAGTTGTTAAGCAATTTTCAGATGGTAGAAAAACTCATTTGTTACAACAAAAAGGAATGAGATCGTGCGGACAAACTACTGCATGTATGATGGGGTTAGATTTACTTTCAGCTCACGGTGAGCTTAATCAAGGGAAGTTGGAACTAGTAGAGCGTTATTTTTCAAGAATTTTAAGTCATGGGAATTTATCAATTAAAAAAGCGCAAAAAGAATATTTGGAAATGTTTTCTTCCAATATCACTGGAGTGAATGTTGAAAGTAATAAGATACAAAATAATTTTAGCGAATATAAGAGTTTAATAGATCAGTATGGACCAGCAATAGTTGGTATCTCAGGAGAAGTTGGTGCTCATGTAATAATAATTGACCAGATTATTGGTAACGAAGAACAATCAGCAGTAGCATTAATAAGAGATCCACTACATGGATGGCAAATATTTGTTCCTTTTAGTGCGATTAAATCCAGAAATGGAGGCTTGATAGATGTGTTGCAATTTAATTCACCTAATAATGAAATATATAATTTAAGCTTTGATCAAGTAGTAAAAGATAGTGATTACTCTGCAAGTCATCAGGAAGATAAATTTGAATTGCAAAAACTCATGGTTACAGAAAATAATCTAGAAAAAGCTAAAGCTGTATATTTAAGCAATGAATTAAGCCAGGAGGAAAAAAATAAAGTTATTTGGGGCATGGTTGACAGGTTTATGTCTGTTTACGATATGGAGAGATTAGAGTTTTTTAAACAAGCATACGATGATTTAAGTAGTGGACACGTAACAGAATCAATAAATCAACTATTTGCAAAGTTAATTCATGATGCAAAGATTAGTGAAGCGATTTTTATTTTTGAAAAACTAGAAAGTGAAAATTTAGCAAATCAGCTTTATAAGCAGATATTAAGAACCGAAGATGCTGCTTTTGCTAAGGTTGTTAATGAGCTAATGAGTAAAAAGCTTATAGATTCAGTGCTTACTACTGGTTTCTTAAATTCTGAAGATTTAGATTCAGAATACAAAATAGTTAAAGAAAGGATAGAAGCATTTTTCCTAAGAAATATGAACGCTGAGGCTGAAGGAAAGTATAGTGAGAGAGAGCTTTCTGAAAATATTGAAAGAATACAGTCTTTTAGAAAAACCCAAGAAAGAGTTAATGAAAGATTAGAAGAGATATATCAAGAAGCAAGGAAAGCTAAAACAGTAATTAATCCAGTGGGTACAGCTGAACTAAATCAGGAACAAGCAGACTTAAATAAGGTAGATCCAAACAAGACTGAAGTATGGATCTCACCTGCAAATTTTTCTCTAAGCCAAGATGCTGAAAATTTAATTCAACTTAATGATCCAGCTATTTCTCTGCAAGTTGACCCTGAAGTATTTGAATCAAAATCTTATAATGAAGCTAGGCTTAAAGAGGTTTTGAATTCAAAACAGTTTAATGAATTCTTAGAGCAAAATTCTATAGAAAAACAAACTATTCATGCACTTGATGTATCTTCAGGTGGTCTTAATGTTGTTTATAAGCTTGAGATAGCTGATAAGACTTTTGCCTTAAGGTTAAACAGAGAGAACGCTAAAGATTTAGATGTAAATATAGAACATGAAGTAAGAGTTCTTCAAGCACTAAAAGATAATCCAAATGTTGTTAATTTAGTTTACTCTACTAAAGCCTTCACTGTTTTTGATTATGTAGAAGGTGGAAATCTTACTAGATGGGCCGTATCTGAAAAAGAAAATTTAACTTCTTTAGTTAATACGGTTAAAGCTATACACGCTTTAGAAGTGGATGTTGGTAATAGAGATATTGTTGAAAGATTAAGACGAAGATTCCCTTCAGAGAATCAAAAAGAAATTTCAGAATTAAGCAGCATCTTTGAAGCTATAAGTAAGGAATATGAAGAACTACCTCAAGAGCTTAAAGACTTAAGATCTGTAATTCATAATGATATAGCACCAAGAAATATAATGAACGCAGTTAATGGGCCTTTGTTGTTAGATTTTGAGTTAGTTACTACTGCCTCTCCTTTTCAAGATATAGCTGCATTATCAATGTCTGCTAAGATTGAAGATTATCCCGAAACAAGAGATAAGGTTCTAAAACTTTACTTTGGTAAGTTCGACCAAGAGTATGCAAAAGCTGTAGATGTTTTTGCTAAGCTTGAGTTGATAAGACAGGCAACTGTTTTGTACTCTAAGGAACTTAAGTCAGGTGAAGAATCTTATTTAACTCAAATTTTTAAAGACCTAAGAAGAATAGAATTGCAAGACGAAACTCTTAGGGTCGGCAGAGAAGATGATATTGCAGCTTATTTTAAACCTAATACAGATCTAAGTAAAAATACTAATAGCTCTATTGATAAGAATGATTTTTCTAATAGTCATGAATTAGAAGATGCTAAGCTAATTTCAGAGTCTAAAACAGAAGTTTTAAATACTAGAGGTTTAAGTAGTGATGAAGAAAATAGTGATTTAGCCGTCATACAAAAGCGTGCTAAGATTGAAGTTGAATCTAAAGCTATCGCATCTCCTTCATATAACCAAAAAAGACTAACTGAAGTAATAAATTCAGAGAAGTTTCAAGAATTTATTAAAGAGAATTCTTTAGAAAAAGAGACTATACGCGCCTTAGAAATAGCAGATCCAAAAACTAGTGGAATCAATGTCGTATATAAAATTCAAATAGGACAAGATGTTTATGCTTTAAGATTAAATAGAGAAAAGTATAAAAACTTAGAAGGGCAATTTAGGCTTGAAGATGAAATGAAAGTATTAAATGCTTTAGCAGATCATCCTAGCTTTGTAGATGCCGAGATATATTCAGAAGATTTTGTACTTTTTAAATACATAGAAGGTGGAAATATATTAAAGCAGGTTATGTATGAAGAGCAGAATCTTACTGCACTTGTCTCAAATATTAAAGAGCTGCATGCTCTTAATCTTAGTATAAAAAATCATGATACACTAGAAGAGCTGAAGCAGGATGTACTTTGGGTTAAGTTTGTTGTTGATGCAGATCCAAATAATTATAAACAAATTTGTAGTTTAGAGACTCGTCTTAATGAGCTAGAGCAAGAATACAATGAGCTATCTGAAGAGACAAAAAATCTAAAAGTCGTTTCTCATAGAGATATTGGCCCAAGAAATATAATAAATGGAGAAAATGGACCTGTCCTAATTGATTTAGAGCGTGTAGCGATTAGTTCTCCATTTGTAGACTTAGCTGATTTAGTTAGTTTTAGTATGCCTAGAGATTATAGAAAAACTCGAGATCAAGTTTTAGAAGATTATTTTGGAGAGGTTACACAAGAGCATATTAATGCGATTGAAATTTATATTAAACTAGAGCTGATAAGAAAAGCAGCTATTTTGACTAGAGATGGGAATAAAGAAAGGCTTTCTGTAGTTCTAAAAGAGTTATCAAACATAGAAGCCCACAGTTCTTCAATTCTAGGAACATTGTTAATGGATGATGCCGCAACTCCTGTAAAAGATTTAGAGGTTTCTAATACTCAAAATAATGAAGCTATTAATGAAAAAGGCGTATCTGCTTTTTCTGCTAGCCATGAACAGGAATTTTCAAATAAGGCTAAATTTACAAAATTTTTAATTCGTTCAGCTAGTCATCCTAATAAAGAAGCTGCAAGAGATCGTTATTTTTATTCTGCTTTAGATGAAAGTATAAAAAAAGAATCATTGCAAGAAGCTGTTATTGAAGCCCTTAAAGAATTTGATGAAAGTAAAATTGCAACATATTTAGAATATTATGATGATATTTCAGGTAATGAGGTAAGTAAAACTATTACACGTTATTCTAGTGAATTGTTATACTATGGTAATTATAAATTTCCTTTTGCATTATATAAAACTTTTAAATTAGGAAGTCTTGAGCCATTAATATTTAAACAACTCTTAAGTGACGATATCAAAAAAGTTTCCACTTTAATTCTTAAGTTAGAAAATGACATAGATTTAAATTCAATCTTATTAAGCGGTTTTTCTAATACTGATACTTTTATCGAAGACTATGAAACGATAAAACGTACAGCATCAAATCATTACGACCCAATTATTGCTGAATTAAGTTACGATGTAGAAGCAAGCTACGACAGAGGTGAATATGGATTAGTGCCTGACACTGAAAATGTAGATAATTACGAGATAATACAAGATATACAGAGACATAGAGAAGACAAGGAGAGTTTTTTAGCAAAAATTGAATTTGCATATGGTAAGGCAACTGTTTTACGGAATGCCGCAGAACAAAATAATAAAGATGATGAGTTTTTTAGTAGTCATGAAGAAATTACAAATCTTGCAGTTGAGTATAATCCAAAAATGCGTTTTAGTAATTTTGATGAAGTAATAAGTTACTTTTCTAAAAATCCATATTTAGTTTGGAAACATTGCCAAGATAAAGAAACAAGAGAAATGTTTACAGAAAACATACCTTGGACAATAGGTATACTTCAAATTGCAGGTATCTATCAGCCACAAAAAAATGAAAAACATGACCCATGGAGACAGAGTTTTTCTAGCTTAGTTAGTCACTCCATAAATGTAGGTCTGCTAGACCCGCTTGGAAATAAAAACGATATTCAGTATTTAAAAGATTTCGTATCAACTTTTGGAATGAATAATACTCCTTATTTACTTAAGCATTATGTAAATATTAGAAAAGCATCTGATGTAAAGGATATAGAGAGTGGCACTAAGGAATTACTTAAAAAATTAGTTGATAGTAAGGAGCTAAATACTACTAAGGATTATATAAATGCTTTAGTGGAATTAAGAAGAGAGTTAATAGATCTTTTATTAGTGGATGAATTAGAAGATTACGATCATATTAATGAAGATTTAGTTAATGATTTAGTTAAGTCTGAAATTGGGAAAAGTAGCTTAGGAAGTGCTTATGATATTTCTGAGCTTGCAGATGATATTAGAACTTCTAAAGTTGTAGAAATGTCTAATGAACATAGAGAGATTAAATTTGATAATTTCTCATTCCAGCCATCTAGAAAGCTTGCTAGAGCATTAGTAGGTGATATCTCAAATACTAGTATAGGAGTTCTAAGAGATGAACTTTCTCAAGGAAAGTATGAAAAAACTACTTCATACACAATTGTAGAGAACAGAGGAGAGAAGAAACAGAGAATTTCAGGGTCTTTTCTTATTATTGAAACAGAGTTAAATGGTGAAAAAACTTTGGTTTTAAGAGCTAATAATCCTCATCAAAGATTAGCTTCTAGAATTGATGTTGAAAAGTTTTTAAAGAATCAGATCAATCAAATTGCAGAGTTAGCAAAAAGATTAGATTGTGATCATTTAGTATTATCAACTGGAAATAATAAAGATGCTGGAAGTAATGTTCAGTTTGTAACTGATTTTAATAATGAAAATTTTAGTGATTTGCGAGTTATAGAGCTTGAGAATTGTGATGATACGAATTTAAATGGACGTGATATTTGGAACCCTGAATCAAAATCAGCATCAAGGGTTATATGGTCTAAGGGAGACCCACCTATTTTCGAGCTTTCAGATGAAGGTTTAAATAACGAGGTTTTAAATGACACTGAATATACAGTTACAGAAAACAAAAACGATTCCTCTAATGCTTTCTCTAATGATTTCATTCCAGCCAATGGATTTAAAACTTTTGGGCTCTCTAAGCACGCAAAAGAATTTAGAAAATTTGATGCAACAATTAGTGAAGAGATAGAACTAGAGGAGTTAGAGGAAGAATTAAGTAAAAAAGCAATTCAAATAGAAAAATTATTTGAACAAAGTCTTTCAAATACTAGAAAAGATATAGAGAGCAAAGGATTAGAGCATTCAAAAACATTAAACTTTATTGATTGGAGTTATGAATTAAAAAAGAGAAAAACAAATCAATTAGTAAAGAGTTATTTTGCTGCAAAAATAAATAAAGGTTTAATTAAGCTAGACTCAGTTAAAGATTATCATGAATTTATAAAAAGAGTAGAGATTGAATGTCAGATATTGGAACAAGAAGTTCTAAGTGGTCAAATTTTAGATAGGTCTTTAAAGCGTAGTGTTTATCTTGATGCTGCTCTAGTAGTAAGAAGTTCTTATGTTTCAAAAATTAATGAAGGCTTAATTAAGCTAGATTCAGTTCAAGATTATCATGAGTTTAGAGCTGATTTGGAAAATCAGCTTAACAGCTTAGAACAAGAAACTTTAGCTGAAAGACAATTTATGAAGTCTTTAAGGCTTAGTATTAGTATCGATACTGCTTTGAAGATGTCTCAGCGTAAAATTAAATCTATTGAAAATAATATTAATGCAGATTTAAGTGTTGAACAGAATGTGGCAGATTTTAAAGCCTTTAGTGAGGAATTAGAATCTGAGACAAGAATATTATTAGAAGAAATTAAAGAAAGCTTCCGGATAGATATTGATAGTGAGATAGGTAGAGCTAAGAAAAAAAGAGAAGCTGAGGTTAATTACTTATTATCAAATATTAAAAAACTTGCATCTGGTTATAGAGAAGAAGGGGCAAATAATTTAAGGAAGATTCTATCTTCTAAAGCTAATTTATTTGACACTGTTTTCTTTACTCGAGGCACTGCATTTTTTATTGATAATTACAAAAAAGTTATAATTCTAAAATATGATGATGTTCACTTTACAGATTCTGTAATTCTAGAGCCGGAGAGATTGGTTTTTGTTAAAAGTGAAATAGCTGAAGATTACCTTACAGAAGATATAACCCAGGATAGTATAGAGGAGCTCCATCGTGGTTGCTCTGTTCTTGCCGTAACTGATAATC